>CAZQDO010000335.1:0-875 GCA_964592085.1 uncultured Anaerolineae bacterium
GCTTTCTGCTGACCTCCCGCCCCGAGGGCGCTGCGTTGCGCCATTTTGAGCAACTACACATCCCCCACCTGGTGCTCGACGCAGGGCGAGAAGAGAACCTACAAGATGTGCAGGCGTACATCCAAGGTCGCTTAAGTGCGTCTGAGGCGCTGCGAGGGCGGTTGGCCGAGCAGGAGATGCAGCCTCAAGCCTTCGTGGAGCTGGCTGCCGAGGCCAGTCGGGGCAACTTTCTGTACCTGGTGTGGCTGTTACGCGCCATCGCCGAGGGGACACAGCACTTTGACACGCTTGAAGCACTACCAGAGGGATTGGACGGCATCTACCGCGAGTTCTTGCGCACCCGCCCGGTGGGCCGGGATCTGCGCCGTTGGCGGGAGCACTACCGGCCCCTGCTGGGCACGCTGGCGGCGGCCCAGGAGCCATTAACGGCGGCCCAACTGGCACACCTGGCGGGGTTGAACCGGCAAAGCGTGCAGGACGCCTTGTTGGACGTGCAGCAATTCCTTGATCCCATCGGCGCTGGAGAGAACCGGTATCAGTTGTACCATCAGTCGCTTATCGACTTCCTGAGCCGCGAGGAACGGTCGGGAGAGTTCTGGATTGACCTGGTACAGGTCCACAGCCAGATTGCGGGCTACTATCAGGAGCATTACGCGCATCGTTGGCACGACTGCGACCTGTATGGTTCACGCCACTTACCAGCCCATCTAGTTAGGAGCGATCAGCCTGAGACTCTGCGCGAAGTTCTACTCGATTTCGATTGGCTTCAATCTAAACTTCAAGCAACAGACATCATTACACTTCTTTCAGATTTCCGGTTACTCCCCGACAATGGGGCTCTGCAATTAGTGCAAGGTGCACTTACTCTCTCCGCG
>CAZQDO010000335.1:885-6636 GCA_964592085.1 uncultured Anaerolineae bacterium
TCTCCGCGCATGTGTTAGCCCAGTATAAACCTCAACTTGCGGGACAGCTGTTAGGCCGACTGCGCTCCTACCAGATTCCTGCGATTCAGATGTTACTCGACCAAGCCGCAGAGTGGAAGGCTAAACTATGGCTACGTCCTTTAGCTCCTACTCTGAGACCACCGGGAAAGGCACTAGTACGTACTATTAAAGGCCATGCTCATCTCGTCAGTAGTGTGGCACTAACACCTGATGGCAAACAAGCCGTCTCTGCTTCGTCCGACAAAACTATCAGACTCTGGAATCTGGAGAGCGGAGAGGAGGTTCTTTTCGTGGGCACACGCGCAAAATTGCAGCGGTAACACTAACACCGGAGGGGAGGCACGCTGTTTCCGCGTCATACGATGCGACTCTAATGGTTTGGGATTTAGAAACCGGAGCAGTTTTGCATACCCTGCTTGGCCATACAGAACCTGTACTTGCAGTGGCAGTGACACCAGAGGGTCGATTGGCCGTATCAGCGTCTGCGGATAGGACTCTCAAGTTATGGGATCTGGAGAACGGAGCAGCGCTATCGACCCTGTCTGGTCATAACCAGCGAGTAACCGCAGTGGTGATTACTCCAGATGGTAACTGTGTTATCTCGGGCTCGCATGATAAGAGCATAAAAATGTGGAGCTTGACTGAGGGGGCAGTGCTAAGGACGTTTGAGGGACATACAGACGCTGTCAGGGCTCTAGCAGTGACGCCGGACGGAAAACGTCTGATTTCCGCGTCGAGCGACAAAACTGTCAAAGTCTGGGACTTGAGAAATGGGTCCATGCTTCATACTCTGAGTGGTCATAAAAGGGCCGTTCAGGCAGTAGCGGTAAGCTCGGACGGCCGACATGTTATCTCTGCTTCGCGTGACAAGGCGTTGAAGGTATGGCATTTGAAAAAGGGAGTAGAAATGCGAACACTTCACGGTCACACGCGGCCAGTTCAAACGGTCGCGGTTACATCTGATGGGCAGTGTGTGATATCTGGCTCAGATGATCGTACTCTCAAGATTTGGCAATTAATAGCTGAAGCATCAGTACGGACTCCCCACAACCACAAAACCAGAGTAAATCTGGTCACAGTCACGCCAGACGGCAAGTCGGGCATTTCTGCATCCGAAGATGGAACTATGAGTGTCTGGGATCTGGAAAGTGGAGATAAGAGGCTTTCGTTACGTTTCCATAAGGCGCGAATCAATGCGATTGCCGTAACCCCGGATGGTAGCTACGCCGTTTCTGCCTCAAGCGACAGGACCGTAAAGGTCTGGGATTTCAAAAGTGGAACACTTCTTCGCACTCTACAGGGCCATAAAGGACGAGTCAACGCAGTGGCAACGATTGAACACGGAAGATATATCGTCTCTCTTGCAGATGATCGCAAACTTGGAATGTGGGAGCTGAAGAGTGGTAAACTTATATGGAGTGGGAAGGCCCAGACTCGTCCCCGACTGATGCTTTTGACGTCCGATGGAAGGCAAGTCATCTCTGCTTCGGAAGAGGGTATGCTGAAAGCATGGGATCTGACGACCAGGAAAGTAATATACACACTACAGCATGCGAGTTCGATAAATGCACTGGCGCTCATCCAAAGCAAAGGACAGGCCGTATTGGCTGGTGGATCACCACACAGTCGTCGTGGTCGTACCCTCAGAGTATGGGACTTGAAAAGCGGAAAGGTACTGCGAAGCTTGCAAGGCCATTTTGGCGGTGCGGTGAGAGCAGTCGCTGTAACCGACGACGACCGGTTTGCTGTCTCGTGCTCGGACGACCGTACCGCCAAGGTTTGGGATTTAGAAAGCGGAAAATGTCTACATACTCTGCGGGGGCACACCGGGAAGGTCACGGAAGTAACCTTGATGCCCAACTCAGGTTTGGTTGCTTCCATATCACGCGATCAGACTGTCAAAGTTTGGGATCTACTAACAGGGGGGTTCGTTGCCAGTTTCACCGCCGAAAGCCCACTATTGGCATGCGCATCGGCACCAGATGGAGCAACAATCATTGCGGGCGATGATGCGGGTCAAGTCCATATCCTACGACTCGAAGGTATGCGCGACATACTCAATTAAATCTTTGACTTCAACAGACGCATCTATGACCTGCCCAAGGTCTTCGTCGGCGAGAATGGCTACAGCACGGAGCGGACGACTTTTGGTAGCAGGACGACCGCCGTTGCCGCTTTTGGACCAGCCTCAGACAGCCTACTCTCTCGGCGGGCTTAGGTCAATGGCGAACTCGTCCACCAGCCGCTGCAACTCCTCGGTCGGCAGGCGGGCGGAGAGGAACTCCAAAAGCTCCTGCTGGCGGGGTTGACCAATCACGGAGCGGTAGGCGACCAAGGCGCGCTTGAGCTGCTCGATACGGCCCAGTTCGCGGCTGAGGGGCAGCATGGGCACCTGGCGTTCAATCTTGAAGCCGCCCTCGACCTCGTAGATCCAGAAGGGCTCCAGGTCACTGGCGCCTTTGGGCCGGTCCCGGATGGCACGAGCGAAGAGCTGCGCCCAGGGATCGACCAGTGCCCCTTGACCGGGATCTACCGCGCCCAATCCATAGCGCAGGGCCAGGTTGCGGCGGATGACGTGCCCCTTGTAGCGATGCACCCGCCCTTCGCGTTGCTCCAGATCGACTGGGTTGGAGGGCAAATTCCAGTGCACCACCCGGTGGCAATACTGGTGGAAGTCCAGGCCCTCTTGTCCGATGGAGGTGGTGGCCAGCACGAAGGGACGGAAGGGGGAGTTGAAGGCTAGCTGCACCGTTTCCCGGGTGAAGCGCTCGCTGTCCTCGCTCCGTTCGTCGCCGAAGCGCATGGCATATCGGCAGCGGATCGTTCGCTTGGCCAGGGTGATCGGATCGTCGTCTGTTCCCAGCAGTAGATCATCAAATTGCGGCAGTTGTGGGCGTATCGAGACTGCCTCTTGTAGTTTGTTGCCCATCTTGGCCGCGCTCTCAACCGGATCGTGACCCACCAGGCCCAACGATTCGTGCAGCACGTGCAGGTACTCATCCAGAACCGCCTGCAGATTGCCCGCCAGGCAATAGCTCAGGACTGCCTGCCAATAAACGTCTTCTGGATACACCCCTTGGAGTAAGGAGATGGCGTCAGGCTGGTTGAATAGTGCGTAGAAGCCCAGACTGGCCCACGCGGCGGACGCCAGGAACTGGGCCCAATCCTCGGGGGCGTCCGGTTGGGTTTGGCGCAGCAAAGCGCGTAGCGACGCCACCGCCGGACCGGCCAGGGCGACGTGGGTGAGCACCTCGATCAGATCGATTGGGCGCCGTCCCAGTCCCTTGGGTGTTCGGAAGAATTCCTTGAACTTACTTACGTGCTCCGCATAGCGGCTTTCGTCCTCCTCGTCCGGGTTCGTGCCCAGCATCCGATCCCAGGCCAGTTCCTCCTGCTCTGTATCTAGCCAGCGCCTCACGGCATCCCAATGAAAGTGCCGGTCGAGCAGAGCCAGGGCGGCCCAATACCAGCTTTCATCGACTTGTCCGGAGTCGATTTCCCGCACAGACGCCGTCGCCTCCTCCAGAAGCTGGCTGATCCTGACTTTGGCCGCCTCGAAGACCACCTCGGCTGGCGGGATATCGTCATCCGCTAAATCGTGGGCAAGTACCAGTGGATCGACCAGCCGGGCCAGCGTGGGGCACGGATAGACCAGGCAGAAGATGGGCATGCCGGTCAGGCGCTCCTTGCTGTAAGCGAAACGTAGCAGAGGCCGGCGCTGGCGGGTAAGCTCGGCGTACTCAAAATCGCGCGGTGCCTGGTCCAGCATGCGCCGCTCCGCCTCGTAGCTGGTCAAGATCGAGATAACTTTGGGCACAATCCGCCAGGCCGAAAAAATCAGCGTCTTGGTGCAGCCCTCGGATGCGATCTTGGCAAAGGGCCCAGACGGGCCGTAATAAGGCAAGGTGGGTGGCAGCCAAAGCAATTGCCAGTTGTCAGTTTCCAGGTTGTCCTGCCACAAGGCGCGTAGCCGGGCGTTGCCCGGGTCGATCTCCTGATAAAACTGGATCGATCTCCAGTCCAGCAGATAAGACTGAGCAGCCTCCAGGGCGGCAGCCAGGGCGACAGACCCTGGTCCTTGCCGGGCAGCCTCAAAGCGCCGTTTGAGGGTGTAGTCTTCCATCATGTTGAGGACATAGGCAGAGGATTTCCAGTATTCCACCTGGTCGCCCGCCTCCAGCACTCGCGCAATCTCGTCCAGGCGGACAAACCCTTCCAAGTCGGTCGCCGTGATCTGATCCCGGGCCGTACGCGCTTCCGCCAGCATGCCATTGCGGTCTGCCGAAGCCGCCAGTCGTTCGGTGCGCACCATCACCTGGCGCAGAACCTCTTCAATCGTGGCCTTGGCCGCCTTTAGCTCGCCCAGGCCATCACCCTGGATGCGCAGCATGGCGCGGCGATAGCGCTGAATAGCCGCCTCCAGGGTCTTCAGCGGGCCGGGCTGTCCGTTCAACAGGAATTTGACCGTCAGGTAGAAGTCGGTGTAGTGGTCTTCGTCTCCCTCGGTCTGCAAGGTGTACATCTTGTAGGGCGTGGCCGACAGGAGCAAGACCTTGGCGTCCTCGAAGTCGAAGATCTCCCCGGCCAGCAGGCCGATCTCACTTTCTTCATCCAGCAGGTATTTGAAGCGCTGAAATTCGTCCAGGATGACCAAGTCCGGCTCCAGAGCCGTCAGGCTGGAGCGAGCCAGCAGGTGCCGCAGCTCGCCGATCCAGGCGTCTCGCTCGCGCTTGTGTTCCTGTGGTATGTGCTTGCGGCGACTTCCGATGGCATTGGACAGGCTCTCGTAGCGCGCCCGCAAGGCGGGAAGCCCTGCCAGTTCGGTGAAGAAAGCCTCCTTCAGCTCGTCATCGATGCTTTTCTCTCGGCGGAACTGGTCCAGATGCCATTTCCAGTTCTGCTTGTATACATTCCCACGCAGCACATTGCGCAATGGGCCCTCGTGCACGTCCCAGGCTTCGCGCAGCAAGTAGTAAAGCACCACCCGCTCCCGCGCCTGCCCACCTCGCGACTTAAGATCGAAGGAGGTGCCAGGGGTAAAGGATACGAAATTGAGCTTGTTGCCTTTGAGTTGCTCCAGTGTGATGGGCAGTAACGTGGCCCGCGAGGCGAATTGAAACCTTCGATCGGCGGTGATGTTCAGGCGATCGATGTTCTGGCGGGCGATGGCCTGGTTTGAGCAGATGTAGAGGACATCAATCCGTTCCACGTCCTCCCAAAGACGATCGATGGCCATGGCGATTACGCCCCGGGCCACCAGCGTCTTGCCCAAGCCCACCTCGTCGGCGATCAAGAAGCGCGAGACGGGATCGGGATCCTGGTACAGACGCCGATAAACGTAGGCCACCGTATCCCGCTGGAAGTCTTTCAATTCGTCCAGTACCTGCTCCACGTCGGGCCGGGTGCTGACGTTGATGGTCATAGCGCATCTCCCCGGGTCTCGGTGATCAACTGCCACAAGGCCTCGAATCCTTCCGGCATCAGCGCGCGGCCCTCCTCGGTCCGTCTCAAGCCCGCCACCAGCCGTTGGATGCGATCGATCTTGGCCGGGGAACGGCTCAAGGCGCGCACCAGCTCCTCCAACAAAGGCATGGTCACGTCGCCACCGGCCCTCTTGCTCAGATTCGCCTCAGTCCCCAGTGGTAGCCAGGTGCCCATCGTTCCCAACAGGTCCTCCTCCCCGGCCAAAATCAAGCGCAAGTAACGCAGAAATCCGGCCCGGTCGGAGAT
>CAZQDO010000336.1:0-6623 GCA_964592085.1 uncultured Anaerolineae bacterium
TATCTTTTGAGGGAACAAACTGCTTTCGGTGATATTATACGTGAAGGAATGCGAGCAGTTGCACAGAACGGGAAGCGGGTGTATAATCCCAACAATAGCCTGATGGAAAAGAGCAATGAGGCCACGAGTAACGAGGGTTGCCGGTTGCCTCATTGACTCATTACCTCATTGCCCCGTTGACTGATTGACCCATCGCCTCGTTGCCACATTAGGAAAGGGAAAACACCATGCACAAGCAACTAAACCGCACCACGATCAAAACCTTTCGTCTCTTGGTGACCGCCACGCTGTTGGCGGCCAGCCTCACCGCGCTGGCGCCGCCGCGTCCGGCCCGCGCGGCCACCATCACCCTGACCGTGGACACCACCACCGACTCCAACGACGCGGCGTATCAGCAGTGCACGGCTGCGGCCAACGATTGCAGCCTGCGCGGGGCCATCAGCAAAGCCAACGCCCAGGCCGGCGCCGACACGATCATCCTGCCCACTGGGACCTACACCTTGACGATCACCGGGAATAGCGAACAAGCCAACGCTACCGGCGACCTGGACATCACCAACGACAGCCAGATCACCATCAACGGTGCCGGAGCCGATACCACCATTATCAAGGTGGGGAGCGGCGGCGAGCGCGCCTTCCACGTGGTGGGCGGGAGCGATGCACTGACCCTGGATGGCGTCACCCTTCGCGACGGCAAGAGGAGCGGGGGTGGGGTATACAACTCGGGCACCCTGACCGTCACCAACAGCATCATCTCCAACAATTCGGGCGGTGGTTATGGAGCTGGCTTGTACAACAACGGCGGCACCCTGACCGTCACCAACAGCATCATTACCAACAACTCGGCGAGTGACGACGGCGGTGGGGTGTACAACAACGGCGGCACGCTGGTCATTGAAGACAGCACCCTCTCCAATAACTCAGCCAGTGATTGGGGCGGCGGGATACTCAGCGACCGCGGCACGGTGACCCTTCGCCGCAGCACCCTCGTCGGTAACTCCGCCACAAACGGGGGTGGTGGCGGCATCTACGCTCGCGACGCCACAGTGAACCTGACCAACTGCACCCTCTCCGGCAACTCGACCTCCGGCCGTGGCGGCGGCGTGTACAGCTATCTTTCATCCACCACACTGGTACACTGCACCATCACCAATAACCCCGCTGGCGAGACAGGCGGGGGGATTTACGAAAAAAGTGATTTCCGTTGTCCAGTGTTACTTAAGAACAGCATCGTGGCCGGCAACGATGGCAGCCCGAATACCAGCGACGATTGTGCTGTAAATAGTGAAGGCATCATTTCTTCTCAGGGTTACAATCTGGTAGGGGATGGAACCGGCTGCCCCAGCGATGGAACCGGCGACCAAACCACCGCCGACCCGTCACTCGGCCCCCTGGCTGACAACGGCGGCTCCACCCAAACCCATGCCCTGCTCCCCGGCAGCCCGGCGTTGGATATCATCCCGGATGGCGCCAATGGCTGCGGCACGGATTACACCAACGACCAGCGCGGCATACACCGGCCCCTTGGCGGTTCCTGTGACGTTGGCGCTTACGAATGGGGCGCGGCGATTTGGGATGGCGGCGGGGCGGATAACAACTGGTCTACACCGGACAACTGGTGGCAGGATGCTGTGCCTGCAAACGATGAAACCGCTGTTTTCAACGACACCAGCGATGCCGACGCCTTCATGGACACCGCCTTTACCCTGAGCGGTTTGTTCATTGATGCCGGTTATGATGGCACTGTTAATGCGGGGAGCTTCAACCTGACGCTGAACGGCTTCTACAACCAATATGGCGGGACCTTCATCGCCCCTTCGGGAAACCTGACCCTCTCCGGGGACTTTGACCGCTCTGGCGGAGCCTTCACCCACAATAGTGGAACCGTCATCTTCGACGGTTCCACCACCCAAACCTTCAGCGGCAATGTCGTCTTTTACGACCTTGCAGTGAACAGCGGCAGTACCCTTCAGTTGGTTACCGATAGCGAGCTAGGCTATCAAGGTTCCTTCACCGGAGGTGGAAGCCTCGATACAGGAACCCACACGCCCAATACGCTGCGGCTAGCGGGGAGCGGAACGCAGACTCTCCCGTCCGGTGCAACCGATTTGCACAGCCTGATCATCAACAGCGGGGCAACGCTTTCGGCCCCGGCCAGCCTGAACATCGCCGGGGACTGGACCAATGACGGAACTTTCGCCCATAACAACGGCACCGTGGTCTTTGATGGCAGATGGGGGCAGATCGTCAGCGGTTCCACCGAATTTTATGATCTGACAGTGAGCAGCAGCTTACCTTTGGCGGATCAGGCCGGTTTGAATGTATTAGAGGCCCTGACGAATCATGCGATACTTCAAAGAACGCGGGATGTAAACGGCTCTACCGACACAACCTTTTTCGACACTGGCGGCTACGGCGGCCTGACCCTCAACGCCAATGGTCTCGACCTGGGCAGCACGCAAGTCCAAATCCGGGGGAATGATGCGTATTGCACCACGATCTCCGGGGAAGTGGCTGGGCGTTGTTTCGAGATCAGCCCGGCGGTCGCCAGCGGCAGGGATGCCACGATCACTTTCTATTTTGCCCCCGGCGATATCCCTGACGGGCAAACATGCAGCGCCCTGGAAGCCTATCACTGGAACGGGATCAGTTGGGACTTACTGGCGCGGGATACCTCCTACGGCACGGACGGTCGCGCCTGCGGGGCAGAACCCTACTCCTTGAGGGTGCAGAACGTGAGCGATTTTTCGGTCTTTGTCCTCAAGGCAGGCGCACCAACTGGCGAACCACCCCTGATCGTCAACAGCACCGCCGATGTGGTTGCCGACGACGGCCAATGCACCCTGCGCGAGGCCGTCACCGCGGCCAACACCGATGCGGCTTCGGGAAGTTCACTCGGCGAATGTCCCGCCGGCAGCGGAGCCGACACTATCCTCCTGCCTGACGGGACCTACTCCCTGACCATCACCGGGAGCGGCGAGCAGAACAACGCCACCGGCGACCTGGATATTCGGAGCGAGATCACCATTCTCGGCGATGGGGCCGATACCACCATCATCAAGGTGGGGAGCGGCGGCGAGCGCGCCTTCCACGTGGTCGGCGGGAGCGATGCCCTGACCCTGGACGGCGTTACCCTGCGCGATGGTAAGAGGAGCGGGGGCGGGGTCTACAATTCGGGCATCCTGACCGTCACCAACAGCATCATCGCCCACAACGTGGGCGGCACTTACGGCGGCGGGGTGTACAACAACGGCGGCACAATGACCATGCGGAACAGCACCATCGCCGACAACGCAACGGCGGTTTCTGGCGGGACTGATCACGGCGGGGGGGTATACAACGATTACGGCACCCTGACCATAGAGGATAGCACCCTCGCCAATAACACCGCCGATGATAACGGCGGCGGAATATTCAGCGACCGCGGCACGGTGACCCTTCGCCGCAGCACCCTCGTGGATAACTCTTCCGATGACGGCGGCGGCATCACCGCCGTTGAGGTCACGCTGAACATGACCAACTGCACCATCTCCGGCAACTCGGCCACATTCAAGGGGGGCGGGGTGGACAGCGCTGGCTCATCCATCACGTTGGTACACTGCACCATCACGGATAACACCGCCGGAGATGAGGGTGGGGGAATTTACCGGGATGGCGGCACGGTGTGGCTTAAGAACAGCATCGTGGCCAGCAACGATGCTGGTTCGGATGCCAGTGACGACTGCGGTGAATACCCTCTTGGTGGTAGTACAGATTCCCAGGGCTACAACCTGGTAGGGGATGGAACCGGCTGCCCCAGTGATGGAACCGGAGACCAGATCACGGCGGACCCGGTACTCGACGCACTGGCGGATAACGGCGGCCCGACGGAGACCCATGCCCTGGGCTATGGCAGCCCGGCGCTGGATGCTATTCCGAACGGAACCAACGGCTGCGGCACCGATTACACCAGCGACCAGCGCGGCGAACCTCGTCCGGTTGGCGGCTCCTGTGACGTCGGCGCTTACGAGCATGATGGCACCTGGCCGGCCCTCTGGGATGGCGGCGGGGCCGATAACAACTGGTCCACACCGGACAACTGGTTAACGGATGTCCTGCCTGCGGCCCATGAAACCGCTCTTTTCGACGACACCAGCGATAAAGACGTCAACATTGATACGGCGGTGACAATCAGCGGGATGCGCATTGACCCGGGATACGACGGCACCCTCACCCAGAGGTACAACGACTTGACAGTGAACGGCGATTGGGAGCAGGCCGGCGGCATGTTCAGCGGTACAAATGGAAGGTTGGATATCAACGGCGGCTTTGATCTCTCCGGCGGAACCTTCACAGCGCCATACGAGACGATGGCGGTCTCCGGGGAGTTCGCTCAAACCGGGGGGACTTTCAATCCCCACGGGGGGCGCGTCGTCCTCGACAATACCACCGACCAAACCCTGGCCACTGCCACTGCCTTCCACGATCTTTACATCAATGATGGACTGCTGGGCTACTGGAAGCTGGACGGCGGCGGGACCGCAGCCGATTCGTCTGGCTATGACCATTACGGCATGCTCTACGGCAGCCCATCCTGGAGCACC
Source organism: uncultured Anaerolineae bacterium (assembly GCA_964592085.1). Taxonomy (GTDB): domain Bacteria; phylum Chloroflexota; class Anaerolineae; order VGOG01; family VGOG01; genus CAZQDO01. The sequence goes on from CAZQDO010000336.1 coordinate 4,584, forward strand.
AGCACCCCGGCGACGATGGATTTCTACGATCCCCAGTCCCTGCGGTTGTACCGCCTTCCTGCGGATTATGTGGACATCGCGGATACTCCCGAAATCGACGATTTGCAAGAGCTCACCCTTTCCGCCTGGATGCGCCTGAACTTCGCCCTCAGTGATGCCAATATGCGTTTCATCACCCTGCGGAACGAGAAAGCCGTCCTGCGCTACAAGAATGTAGGTGGGACGGGAAAACTCCAATTCTACATGGATATTGGCGGCAGCCTGCGGAACTTTGAAGTGGATCATGCCTGGGTAGCCGACACCTGGTACCACGTGGCCGGAACCTACGATGGCAGCACCATGCGCCTGTACCTGGACGGGGTCGAACAGCCTGGTGCAGTCAGCGTTTCGGGCGCAGTCGGGACGGGAGACGGGGTCCACCTGGGCTGGAGCGGCAGTGACGGCGCGCTGGATGGATGGCTGGATGATGTGCGAGTCTACAACCGGGCGCTGACCGGGACAGAAATTGGGGCTTTGGCGGATGGGGGGCACCCCCAGACCTCGGTGGCCCTCACCACCCTGGGCGCGGCCCTGGATGTGAACGGTGACCTGACCCTCAACAGCGGCACGTTGGCCCAACCCCAGACCGAGGGCTACTGGAAGCTGGACGAAGGCACCGGCACCACCGCCGCCGACTTCTCCACCAACGGCTACGACGGCACCCTCACCAACAGCCCCACCTGGAGCACCGACACCCCCAGCACCCACTTCACCAATCCCGCCAGCCTGAGCTTTGACCGCGCCGACGCCGATTTTGTGAATATCCCCAACACCACCAACATCGACGGCTTGCAGGAACTCAGCCTCTCGACCTGGGTGCGCCTGGATGCGATGCCCGCCGATGCCAATATGCGCTTCGTCACCCTGGGGAACGAGAAAGCCGTCCTGCGCTACAAGGATGTCGGCGGGGTCAACAAGCTGCAATTCTACATGGATATCGGCGGCAGCCTGCGGAATTTCGAAGTGGACTACGACTGGGCTGCCAACACCTGGTACCACGTGGCCGGGACCTACGATGGGGGGACCATGCGCCTGTACCTGGACGGGGTTGAACAGCCCGGTGCGATCAGCGTTTCGGGCACGGTCGGGATGGGAGATGGGGTCATCCTCGGCTGGAGCGGCAGCGACGGGGCCCTGGAAGGCTGGCTGGACGACGTGCGGGTCTACAGCAGGGCGCTCTCGGCGGCCGAAGTGCAGGCCTTGGCCGACGGCTACGATGTGCAGGCCCACGTCATCACCATCGGCGGCGATTTCGTCCGCAACGGCGGCGTTTTCGAAGACGGCCAGGGTATTGTCACCTTCGACGGCTCCGGCACGCAGACCCTGGACACCGACACCATCGCCTTCTACGACCTGACGGTGAACAGCGGCAGCACCCTGGTGACGCGGCGCAGCTTCACTGCCAGCGGCACGCTGATCAACAATGGCACCCTCCAGCGCACCCAGGACGTCAACGGCTCTTCGGACGTGACCTTCTTCGACACCGGCGGCTACGGCGGCCTGACCCTCAATGCCAACGGCTCCGACCTGGGCAGCACTACGGTGAGAATCAGCGGCAACCAGGACTGCACCGGTACGCCGGGAGAGACCGTCCACCGCTGCTTCGACATCGCCCCGACCCAGACCAGCGGTCGAAACGCCACCATCACCTCCTACTTTGCGAACAGCGAGCTCTCCGGCAACACGTGCACCAGCTTGAACGCCTACCATTGGAGTGGCAGTGGTTGGGGCCTTGAGACCACGGCAGCGCGTTCTTGCGCCAGCGAACCATATTCCCTGCAAGCCACGGGCGTGAGCGCTTTCTCGCCCTTCGTGCTCAAGAGCGGCGATCCGCCCGGCGGTGGCTCCACTTCCGGCACCATCACCATCGTCAAGGATACCGTGCCCGATGGCCCTCAAGGCTTCGGCTTCAGCGGCGACCTGGGCGACTTCTCCCTGGACGACGACACCGACCCCACTCTGCCTCACAGCCAATCCTTCACCCAATTGCCTGGCACTTAC
>CAZQDO010000337.1:0-6612 GCA_964592085.1 uncultured Anaerolineae bacterium
ATGGGGAGAAAGAAGAGAGTGCGCCAGAAGACGCGAGCCCGAAGGCGGGTGTTGAGCAATAGCGCGCCCAGCAACCCCAGCACGGTGTTGGCACCGACGCCGCAGACGGCAAAGACAACCGTGTTGCGCAGGGCTCGCCGGAAGAAGGCGTCCTTGGTCAAAAGATAGCGGTAGTTCTCCAGCCCCGCAAAGGGCATCTCAGGTATCGGCTGAATCAGGTTCCACTTGTGCACGCTCACCCAGAAGGTGAACAGAATAGGCCCAACGGTGAAGAGAAGAAGGGTCAGGATAGCGGGGCTGGCGAACAAATAGGCCCACAGCGTCCTGCGGTGCAGAAGTCTACGTCTGGACCGCACCCCAGGCGCCGTCACCTCAGGCACTGTCAGATTGCTGCTCATCGCCCATGCCTCTTGCTCCATCCCGCAAGCGGGGGAAGGGGAGCACATCGAACTGGCTCCCCTTCCCGCTCAGCAGTTCCCCCGCTAGCGCTTTTCCTCCAGAATACGATTGGCCTCTTCCGCCGCGTCGGCCAGGGCTTGCTCGGCCGACTTCTGCTCATACCACGCCTGCTCGATTTCTACCTGCAGCGAGGTCTTCACCTCCTGGCCACCAAGCACCACCGGCTCGGGCCGGGCGACAGCGGCCAAATCCACGAAGGCCTGCAGGAAGTCATCGTAGCGATCAGCCAGCGCTTCCTGGTCGGGAATGCGGCTGGGAATCGCGCCCAAGGCGCTGGTCAAGAAGTCGCCGATGGGCGAGGCCTCGCCTGCCTTGGCGGGCGTGTTCAACCATTCGACCAGTTTCCAGGCTTCCTCGCGGTACTTGCTGCCATTGTCCACGCCGAACAGCCAGTTGTACTGAAGGGTGGCCGTTGACTCGCCGCTGGGGCCAACGGGGATCGGCGCGACGCCTACGTTCTCGTAGCCGTCCTGGAAGGTGTCCTTGAGGGTGGCTTGCCACCAGTTGGCCATGATGATCATCCCACCCTTGCTGTTGGGAAAGTCCCCCCAGCTTATAGCGGGGTCAGTGCACTTGTCCTCGAGCATGTCCATGTACAACTGGAGGGTTTCCAGGCCTTCAGGGCTGTCGAAGAGAGCCTGGGTTCCCTCGGCATCCAGATATTCGCCGCCGTTGGACCAAAGCAGGGATAGGAATGGGTGGACGACGCCGGAGTCCCAGCCTGGGATGACCAGGAAGCCAGCCCGCGTGACCGTGCCACTGGCGTCCACCTCACTGATGTTGCAAGCCATCTCCTTGAGCTCGTCCCAGGTCTCCGGCGGCCTGTCGTAGCCGGCTTCCTCCAGGATCTTCTTGTTGTAGATCAACTGGTAGGTGTTGATCTCGGTCGGGTAGCCCCAGATCTGGCCCGCGTAGGTCACCGCCTCGATGGAACCTGCGCCGTAGTTGGCCCTGATGTCGGCGACCACCTCTTCGGGCGGGACAGCCATCATGCCGCCCTTGACGAACTCTGGCATCCATAAGTTGTAGAAGTGGTAGACATCTGGACTGATGCCAGCCGCGCGGGCGGTGGTGATCTTGGTCAAGAGCTGATCGAAGGTCACCGTCTGGTATTCGATGGTGACGTTAGGGTGAAGCTCCATGTACTCATCAAGGCGAGCCTGCATGGGCTTGAGCACCGATTCCTCACCCCAGTGGGTCAACACGACCAGCTTAACTGGAGCCGGGGTGGGGGTCACCACGACCTCTTTCTCTTTTTCGACGACCCTGGTCACCTCCACTATCTCAGGCGTCGCTGCAGGACCACAGGCTGCCAATAGCGTGGCAACCAGTACCAGAAGTGCGAACAAAGTTTGCTTTCTCATGGTTCTCCTCCTTAGACAGAAAAGTGGTTTTGCACAGATACTTTGTGACCGGCATTACATCTCTTTTCTGTACACACCACCTCCTTCCGCGGGAACACCGCACTATTGGTTGTCACAGCATCCGCTGCAACAGCATGGCTTTGGCAGCTCCCAGTAGTCCGGCGTTCTCTCCCAGTTGTGAAGGTACAATCTGCACTGCTGCAGCCGATATGGGTTGGGCATTGTGGAGGACGACCTGTCTGATCCGATCAATGAGCAGATCAGCCTGAGTGCCTACGCCGCCACCGACGATAACCACCTCTGGATTGGTCAGGCTTACGATGTTGGCGATACCGGCCCCCAGGATCTCGCCGATGTGGTGGACCACTTCACAGGCCAGAGCATCCCCCTGTCTGGCGGCGTCGAAGACCATCTGAGCTGTCAGCCTCTCAGGCGAGTCAGGAATCTGCTCGCGCAGAATGGAAGGCTCGCTGCCCTGTCGCAACTTCTGGGCTGCGAACCGGGCAATGCCGGGGCCGGCAGCCAGGCTCTCCCAATGTCCAAGCTGACGGGCAACCTCGTCGGACACGCGCTGTGTATCCAGCACAAACCAACCGGCCGCACCGGCCAGCCGGCTGGCACCCCGGTACAACCGTCCGTCCAGGATCATCCCACCTCCGATTCCAGTACCAACGATGACGAAGACCACGTTCTGATAGCCCCGTCCTGCGCCCAACCACCATTCACCCAGCACTGCTGTGTGGCCGTCGTATTCCATGTGCACTGGCAAGTTAAGGCGTGCGACCAGTTCGTCATGCAGAGGGACGTTCTCCCAACCGGGCAAGTTGGGTGCCCAGACAACAACCTTGTGGTCTGCGTCAATCACAGCCGGGACTCCGACTCCCAGACCAAGTACATCTATGATATCCACCCCTGCCCGTACCAGATCAGTCTGGAGCATAGCAGTGATCTGGCCAATCAAGGCTGGCGGCCCGGTCTGGCCTGTGGGGGCTTTGCTCATCTGCACGATCTCACCGGTGGACGATATCACCGCCGTGGCAATCTTCGTGCCACCGATGTCGGCAGCAAGGATGTGCGCGGGTGTCATGGTTCTCCCTTTCGGCCTCCGTAACCTGGATCAGGCTGTGGGACCACCGAGCCGTCGGGTGAACGAGGTGTATTCCTGGAAGACTTGTTTGTTGTGTTCCGGCCCCACCTCGGTGACATTGGGCGATACGAATATGGGGAAGGGCACCTGCCGAGCCGTCAGTTCCTGGCCGACCTCGGCCACCAGTGCCATAGAGATGACGACCACCGCTACCGTTGACATGGCAGCCACCTTCTCCGGCCGGCCCTCAATGGGTACTGCCGCGTCCTCTGGAGCCACACAATTGTCAATCACGATATCGGCAACGTCGGCCAACTGCTTGCCCGACGAGTGGGTGGCTGTCGAGATGCGATAATTGGCCAGGGACGTTACAGCCACCACCGTAAGCCCTTTTTCCTTAGCAGCCAGTGCCATTTCAACTGGTGCTGCGTTCAGCCCACCGTGAGAGTACACTAACATGGTATCGCGCGGGTCCAGGTGATAGAACTCGAGGACGCTGGCGACGTAGCCCTCTGTGCGCTCCAACCAGAGAAGCTCGCGTACTCCACCAGGCCCAACGATGTTGAACCACATCAGGCGGGGGTCCATGATGGGGTGAAAGCCCACGAAGGAGCCGTAGCGTGGGAAGATGTCCAGCACCGGGATGACAGAGTGGCCAGAGCCAAAGAGATGGACAGCTCGGCCTGCCTCAATGGAGTCCGCCATCCGTTGTGCGGCCTCTCGAATGGCGGGTAGTTGTGCGTTCTCGATCTTCGTAGAAAGTGTTTTGACCTTTTCCAGGTATACTTCGGCAGACATAAAACCTCCTGTCAATTTGATTCAATTAGCGTTAGGGTAGGGCCTCGCACTGCAAATGGAATCTCAAAGAGAACATCATGCCGATTGCTTAATCAGCAGGGTGTTCCCCTACGACCAACTCGGCAGAGAAGATGTAGTTGTCTCCCCTGTATACCGACTCCACGTATTCAAACGGTCTCTGATCCTGATCGAAGGTCCGACGACGGATCAGCAACACGGGGTCTCCTCGCCGCATACCAAGGATCTGGGCCTCGCGCGAGCCGCAAGCACCAGCCTCTATCTCTTCCTGTGCCCGGGTTGGAACCAAGCCAAACCGCTCGCTCAGCAATCTGTACAACGAGCCTGAAAGATCCTCTCGCAGGATGGCCTGGCAGCCGTCAAAGAAGAGATGGACACACTCGATACCTGCCGGTTCACCATCTGCCAAGCGGAGTCGTTCGATCAGAGCAACTTGCTGTTCGACCTCGACCTGAAGCATATCCCCCACCTTAGGTCTGGCAGGCACCATCTCCACGCGCAACACTTGAGCGCCCGCCTGCTTGCCGCGAGCGCGCATGTCCTCGGTGAAGCTGGTCAACCGCGAGAGGCGCTTACGCATCTTAGGCTTAGCCACGAAGGTGCCGCGCCCCTGATCGCGGCGCAGTAGGCCATCGTTGACCAATTCGGCCAGAGCCTGTCGCACCGTCATGCGGCTGATCCCGTAGGTTTCGGAAAGCTCCCGTTCAGAGGGGATGAGATCCCCTGGCTTCCATTGGCCTTCTTCGATACGGCGGCGCAGCTCTTGCATCAATTGATAGTAGAGAGGCAATGGGTGGTTACGATTGATCATGGTCTTGTCCAGTCCTTATAATGTTAAGATGTCTAGACCACTTAGATTATAACACATAAGTCTCCAATTGTCAAATGGCAATGTCAGCAATACGGTATCGTCATTGGACCCTCAGGCAACACGCAAATGCTCGCTTCAGGCCCGTAGCGCTCAAGCAGGGTTCCTATCGTTTCCTCCACTGAGGTACAGGGGTAAAGCAACGCGCTCTCTATAGCCCCAGCATCCAGGTACGCACTCTTGACGTATACGTCAGCCTTCAACTGTATCTGGGCCTGAATCTGGACTTGCCACTGATCCTGCCGCACGAACTCAAAACTCCGAACCATCGCCAGTAGCTCCTCCGGAGTAGAAGCCATCTGCAGAAGCTTTCCATACTCCCCGTGGTCGGGTATCCCATCCCAACACTCGGCGGCTATCACGATGCTGCCGCCAGGTTTCACCACCTGCGCCGCAGCGGACATGCCCTTTACTGCCTGGTACAGGTTCAAGTCCAGGGGATACCCGGAGTTGCTGGTGATCACGATGTCAAATGGTTCGGGGACTGGCACCAACGCCGTCGAAGCCACGAACTCTGTCCCCACGGCGTGTGCCGGGAGCAGGTCGCCCGCGAAAACGCCGGTGATCTGCTTGTCTCGGTTCAGGGACACGTTCAGGAGAAACGTGGGAGAGGCCATGAGCGCAGCTTCGCGCATTTCCTCCCAGATCGGGTTCCCTTCTGTCACGCCCCAGGTAGCACGAGGGTCTCCGATCATGGCGGCATCATGATTGGCCAGCACGGCTCGTTCATCTGCGATGCCAGGAAGCACGGCCTTTGGTCCGCCTGAGAATCCCGCGAAGAAGTGAGGCTCAATGAACCCCGTCAGGATCTTGATACTTGCACGCATGTAGTGAGCATTGACGTACACTTCGTGCCCAAAAGAAGTCCGCCCCAGGTGGACCATATCATCCCGATCCCAGGCGTCGTGCTGGAGAACAGGATAGTTGGCGACCATGTCGTGGCCCAGCATCTCCACCAGCTCGTCTTCCGTATTGGCGCGGTGGGTGCCAAGCGCGTTGATGAGCAAGATTTGCTCTCGGGGAACGTGAGAGATCTCCTCGAGCAGGATCGGCAGCATCCGTTTGCGGGGTTGAGGGCGAGTGATGTCACTGAAGACGATGGCAACTGTATCGTCGGGTTTAACCAAATCGCGCAAAGGGGGCGTGCCGATAGGAGCACGCAGAGCCGCCCGGAGTGCCTCGCGTTCATCCGGAAGCCCCTGCACGTACTTCGGCTCCACCACCGTCACGTTGCGATTCGGGAGCTCTATCCACAGACCCTCTTTGCCATAGGCCAGCTTGACTCTCATCTCTTGACCGCTCCTAATGGAACGGTCTTGATCAAGCTCAAGTCACCATCCCGTGCAGCCCGCAGAATCGGCCCCATGTACTCGTCCACCATCTCAGCCGTCAGAGGCACTGGCATGTTCTCCAGCTTCATTTTGAGCTGGGGATCTTTAGCGGCGGTCAGAGCGCGCTCAATGTGTTGGTCAGTGAATCCCTGCACCTCTCCCAACGTCGTCGGAAAGCCGATCCGCCTGCTGAGAGCCATCATCGCTTCTGCAACGGCCACTCCCAGGTTCCGACCGCTGAGGGCGTCAACGTTTGCATCGGTCAGGCCGGCCTCCTTGAAGAGGTTGCCCACCATGCGCAGCGGCTCCTCAACCGCCGGGGCAAAGAAGACCACGTAGTAGGGGTTCATTATCGCGCAGGCTCGCCCATGACTCAGGACGTCTACCAGCGAGAAACTGGTGAGGTGGCCACCGTTGGTACCACCCAGCATGATGGCATAGCCGCCCAGGTCGGTGGCCAGGCCCAATGCTGTGCGAGCCTCAGTGTCGGTAGGATTCCTCACCGCTCGCTCGACGTATTCTACCACCAACCCGACGGTCTCGCCGGCCACTTCCATCAGCTTGTCGTAGTAGGGTTTTCCTGTTGCCCCCAGGAGCACTTCCAGGCTATGCGCTACGCCGTCAAGGGCGCCATCCGCGGTGAACCCAGGGGGCATTGATTTGGTGACATCGTAGTCAAAGAGGGCC
>CAZQDO010000338.1:0-6603 GCA_964592085.1 uncultured Anaerolineae bacterium
TCGCCGGTGGTGATATGGGGGGCCGGGTAGAAGCTCAGCGTGCCCAGGTGTCCAAAGGTGCCCGCGTGCTTATCATTGAAGCGCGAGCCCAGGGCGTCGCAGGCGTCCTCAATGACGAAGAGCCCCCACTTCTTGGCCAGCTGCATCATCTCGTCCATCTCGCAGGGGTTGCCCAAAGTGTGGGGCACGAAGAGCGCCCTGGTCCTCTCGGAGATGGCTTCTTCCAGAGCGGAGACATTGAGGTTGTAGGTGCCTAGCTCGCAGTCCACGAAAACGGGGATCAGGCCGTTTTGAATCAGAGGGGCAACGGTGGTGGGGAAAGTGACCGCAGGTGTGATAACCTCGTCTCCTGGTTCCAAGTGCGCCTCCAACTCTCTGGAACACAGCGTCGCCACAGCCAGGAGGTTGGCCGAGGAGCCAGAGTTCACAAACACCGTATCCGACATACCCAGGAACTCGGCGAGTTTTCCTTCGAATTCCTCGGCGTAGCGCCCCATGGTCAGCCAGAACTCCAGAACGGCATCCACCATGGCCACCATCTCCCGCTGGTCATAAACTCGCCCGGCGTAGTGGATCTTGGTCTGCCCAGGGATGAAGGACTGCTCCCCGTGCTCTAGGTTGTAGAATGCCTCTATCTTCTCAAATATCTCGCGCTTGAGAGAATCAGCATCACTCATCGAAAGCTCCCGTATTGAACTGTTCAGTGTACCAGGCAATGGTCTTCCTCAGCCCTTCCTCCAATCCCACCTGCGGCTGCCAGCCCAGCAGCTCCCGGGCTTTGCTGCTGTCGGCGCAGAGTCGCCCTATCTCCCTGGGACGGTAGGGCAGCGCCCCGATGAGGGGCCTCACGGGGTTGCCCATCAACTCCAGCACCTTTAGCACCACATCCTTGATGGGGCGCTCTTCCCCTGTGCCCAGGTTGATGGTCTGCCCGATGGCCTTTTCCGAGAGGGAGGCCCTGATGTAGCCCTCAACTATATCGTCCACGTAGGTAAAATCTCGGGTCTGCTCTCCCCCCGTCATCTCGAAGTCCTCCCCGCGCATGGCGGCAATGATCGTCTGGGGAATGAGGGCTCGCGGGCTTTGGCGTGGGCCGTAGACGGTGAAGGGCCGCACGGTGACGATGGGGTAGTCACGTGTTCTATGATACATATTACAAAAGAGCCAGGCCGCCGACTTGGAGGCAGCGTATATGTTGGTGGGGTCAACCATCTGGTCCTCGCGCATGGGCGGCGTGTTATGGCCGTACTCGTAGCAGGTGCCGGTGTTGACAAAGCAATCGCAATCCGTCTCGCTCAGCGCCTCCAGCAGATTCAGCATGCCGACTACGTTGACCTGCACGGCGAGTGCTGGATCTATGCCTGGCTCGGTGACGCCCACAGCGGCCAGGTGATAGATCTTGGAGGGCTGACATTCCCGCACCAATTGCCGTACCGTTTGGCCGTCACGCAGATCAACCTCACGGACGCATACCTTGTCCAGGATGCTCGTGACGTTGGCTTTACTTGCACCAGGCTCGACGGCCAGTGTGACCATTGCCCCCTCGGCCACCAGTCGCTCGGCCAGGTGCGAGCCGATGAAGCCGGTGGCGCCGGTGACTAGAACGCGCACGGTCCACCCCCTCCCAGCCTCCCCCTCGCAGGGGGAGGAGTATAGCTCCCCTCCCTATTGAGGGAGGGGTTGGGGGAGGGTGGGCTTTCCATTGAAGAATCCACCCCTTGAACAACTACAATATCAATCAGCGCTGCGATTCCCATAGCGAATCTCTCGCATCTCGTTGAAGGCGGCAGTGATTTCAGCCTCTATCTCTTCAGGGGTCAGATCAGTAGGGCGGCTATGTACTTCCTCAAGTAACGCATTTAACCTGGCCCATGCTTCCTGGCGGCGCTGTTGCTCAGTGTATGCCTGCTTTTCTTCAGCCATCTCGTGTTCTCCTCTCCTCGGCAAAGAACTCCCGATACCACTCCAGCGTCTCCTGCAAGCCGGCCTCCAACGTCCACTGCGGCTCCCAGCCTAGCAGTTGCCTGGCCTTCGTGCTGTCGAGGTATTGATGACGGATCTCGTGGAGGGGTTGGTTGAGAATGATGGGCTCCAGATCAGGGCGGCCAGCCACTTCCAGGATGGCCTCGACGACCTCCAGTACGGTCCTGGGGTCGTTGAGGCCGAAGTTGAGGGCTTGACCCTGAATCGCTGGGTCGTCCAGGTGCTCGGCCAGGAGGATGTAGGCGCTGACGATGTCCTCAATGTAGAGATAATCGCGCGTCAGTGTGCCGTCGCTGCGTACGATGGGGCACTCGCCTTGCAGCACCGAGCGGATGGTGCCCGGCACCACCCGATCCCAGTGCAGGTCGCCGCCGCCGTAGATGTTGCCGCAGCGGGTGATACCCAGCGGCAGGCCGTAAGTCTCGGCGTAGGCCAGGGCGATGAGGTCAGCACAGGATTTGGAGACGTCGTAGGGATGCCGCCCCTGCAGCGGCGCATCCTCGCTATAGGGCAACTCCTCGTGCTCGCCGTAAGCTTTGTCACTGGAAGCGACCACCAACCGCGTGAGGGTGGGGCTGCGGCGGGCGGTCTCCAGCACCGTCCACGTGCCTTTGACGTTGGTCTCGAAGGTGGACAGCGGAGCACGGTTGGCGACTGTTACCAGGGCCTGGGCTGCCAGGTGGAAGCAGGTGTCAACCTGGTATTCGTTGAAGACCCGCTCCATCAAGGCGTAGTCGGTCACCGAGCCGCGCACGCGGGTGATGCGCTGGTCGTAGCCAGAGCGGACGAGCTGTGACCGGGGGTCCTCGTCGTAGATCAGCCCCACCACGCTGGCCCCTCGGTCCACCAGGGCCATGGTCAGCCAGGAGCCCAGGATGCCGGTGCAGCCGGTGACGAAGACGTTTCTGCCCTGCCAGTTGAACTTCATTCCCAAATCTTCCACGGCGCACCACCTGAAGCCCACAGCTCGTTCAAAATGCGCAGATCGGTTCGCGTGTCCATGCACTGCCAGAAGCCGTCGTGACGATAGACGGCCAGTTGCCCATTGGCGGCCAATCGCTCCAGAGGCTTTTTTTCGAGGACGCTATTCTCATCAAGATAATCGAACACCTCTCGATTGAAGACGAAGAAGCCGCCACTGACCAGGCCGTTTACCTGGGGCTTCTCTTTGAAAGCGGTGACCAGGCCGCTGCCGTCGCTCTGCACCACCCCGAAACGAGAGAAGGGGTGCACCCCGGTCACGGTAGCGATCCTTCCCATCTCCTGGTGGAACTCCAGCAGGGCGGCGATGTCAATGTCGGCCACGCCGTCGCCGTAGCTGGCTAAGAAGGTGCCCTCCTCAATGTACTTCTCGATCCGCTTGATGCGGCCGCCGGTGTTGGTCTCCAGTCCGGTCTCGGCCAGAGTGACGCTGAAGTCCTCCTCATCGTGACTATCGTGGAAGGTCAGTTCCTGCCTGGCCCCCAGCGAGATGGTGAAGTCCCTGGTCATGCACTCGTAGTCGAGGAAATAGCGTTTGATCATATCGCCCTTGTAGCCCAGACATAGCACGAAATCCTTGTAGCCATAGTGGGCGTAGATCTTCATGAGGTGCCAGAGGATGGGCTTGTCGCCGATGGGCACCAGCGGCTTGGGCCGAAACTCCGTCTCGTGCTCCATGCGGGTGCCCCTCCCTCCGCAGAGGATGACCACTTTCTTAGGTCCCATATCTCTCCCTCATTGTTTCTGAGACCCCCACTGTCAGCTCAAAGGCGCGCTTCGCCGCTTCTTCCGAAAGGGTACGCAGGCCACAGGAGGGGGTGATCAGCGAGGCAGCGATGAGATCGTCAAAGGGGATGCCTTTTCTCACCAGAAGGTTCACCGCCTCGTGCAGTCGCGTCACCAGACTGTCCACCGTCTCAGTCATCAAAGTCGCTTCGTTATCCGCCGGAACGATGCCCCAGGCGATGATGCCACCGCGCTCCAGGAAAGCCCGCACCTCCTCGACGTACAGAGCAAAGGCCTGAGCATAGTGGTAGGTGTCGAAGCTGATGATCTCCGCCGAGGTGGAGAGCAGGATGGACCAATCGGTGTTTCCGCAGCAGTGGGTGCCTTTGATCCCCGTAAGGCCGGCGAAGACTTCTTCCAGGAGGGTGATTACCTGCTCTCTGTTCAGAGAGATGTAGGCCGAGCCGAAGGCGCTCATGTAGGGCTCGTCAATGAAAACTATGGTATTGGGCATGATCTTGCGCAGCTCCTGCTCTTGCCAGGCAGCCTTGAGGCGGAGGTGCTTGGCCAGGGCGTCGGCCAGGATGTCATCGTAGAGCACCGGGCGGCGATCCTGATCCACCACGGTGAGCCCCCAACTGATGGGGCCTGTCACTTGCCCCTTAATGGCCAATGGCTGAGAGCTGATGGCTGATAGGGCCTGGGGAAAGGCCACTAGACCGGCCGCGTAGTCAGCACTTAGAGATCCGTAGCTCAAGTCGTTTTCCAGGTAAGCCAGGTAGAGGCGCTCCAAGTCGGGGTCCAAGTCTCTGGCCCGATCTACATAGATGCGCCCATCCTCCAGCACCACGCCGGGGAAGCTCTGGCTGAACTGAACGTACATGTTCTCCAGGAAGGTGCGCTTGGGCAGTTGTGGCCAGGTGGGGATGTGAGGGAAATGCCTGAGTACCAACTCACAAGCGGCTTGCGGATCGGTATGAGGGAGGCTGCCGAGATGCAGGGGCAATAGTTTGGGTTCAAACTTTCTCACCGGCAACTCCTTTAGATCTTCTCAGACCTGGCGCGAAAGGTGGATAGACGATCCCCTCCTCGGTCACGATGCCCGTGACATAACGGTGAGGGGTGACGTCGAAGGCTGGGTTGTAAACGGGAACTCCCTCGGGAGCAATGCCGACGCCGTCCATGTGGGTCACCTCAGTCGCATCCCGCTCTTCGATGGTGATGTGCTCACCAGAGGGCAGCGACAGGTCAACGGTCGAAGTGGGACAAACTGAGTAGAAGGGGACGCCGTTCTCCCTGGCCAGTACCGCCAGCTTGTAGGTGCCGATCTTGTTGGCCACGTCGCCGTTGGCGGCCACCCGGTCGGCTCCCACCAGAACGAGGTCCACCTGGCCCGTGAGCATGAGGTGGCCAGCGGCATTGTCGGCGATGAGGGTCATGGGAATGCCGTAGCGCATCAACTCCCAGGCCGTCAGGCGCGCCCCCTGCAGCCTGGGCCTGGTCTCGTCTACCCAGACGTGGAGGCGCTTTCCCTGCTCGTGGGCCGTGCGGATCACCCCCAGAGCGGTGCCGTAGTCCACCGTGGCCAGGGCGCCGGTGTTGCAATGGGTCAGGACATTGTACCCATCCTCGATCAGCACCGCTCCGTGAGCCGCCATACGCTTGTTGATCTCCACGTCCTCGTCGGCAATGCGCTGGGCTTCGGCCACCAGAGTGTTCACAATTTGTTCCACCTGGGAATGCTCAGCTTTTCGCGCCTGCTCCAACATCCGCTCCAGCCCCCAGGAGAGGTTGACGGCCGTGGGGCGGGTCTTTTGCAGGGTAGCGGCTGCTTCCTCCAGGTCGGCCAGCAGCTCGGTCTGGGTCTTGGCCTTGCTCCCTTGCGCGCACAAAGCCAGACCGAAGGCCGCCGCCGCCCCGATGGCTGGTGCGCCGCGGATGTACATTTCCTTGATGGCCCGCGCCACCTCCCGATAGTTGGTGAACCCAACGATAACCAACTCTCCGGGCAGCTTGCGCTGGTCAATCATCTTCACCACACCGTCGTCCCATTCGATGGTTCTCATGGTGACACCCCTCATACAACAAAAAATCTCTCTTGATGAGAGAGAAAGGCAAAATCACCTCTCATCTTCCAGAACACCGGAGCGGCGCTCTGCCGGAATTGGCACCTTGTCTGGAAGTTGGAGGTTGGAAATTGGAAGTTGGAGAACGGGAACTCTTTGATATCCAACCTCCAATATCCAATATCTAATCTCCAAACCGGTTGCCGGGGTTTCGCTGGGCCGGTCCCTCCACCCCTCTGGATAAGAGTGTCCAGATTATCGAGTTATCGGCGTTATAGTAACACATCTGAGACGTTTTGTCAAACTCGCGTAAGTTGACAATCTTTGCCAAAGTGGGGATAATAGGGGTATGAGTTGGAAAACATGGGCCTACAAAATCATAGCAGTTCCGCTGGCTTTAGCTTGCACAATTGTGGGTTGCCGACGTCAGGGAAGTACACCGTTTCCCACGGCCACGCCGCTACCGACAGCTACACCCACGCCCGCTCTTACCGCTACTTTTACGCCTACCCTCGCTCCTGTGCTCACCCCCACGGCTCTGCCGACACCTACACGCACTCCTACTTCTGCGCCCACTTCCACCTCTACACACACCCCTACCCCTACACGCACTCCTACCGTTACCCTAACTCCCACCCCTACGCTCACTCCCACACCGACGCCTTTTCCCGCCGAGCGCCTGGAGGCCGGGCGCGCTTATCAGAGGAATGGCGACTACGCGCAGGCCATCGCTGAGTATGAGGCTGTTCTATCTGGCGAAGCTACGGAGGAGGAAGCCAGAGAGGCCAGTTTCCTCATCAGTGAGAGCCACTTCTGGGATGGGGATTATCCGCTGGCTGTACAAGCC
>CAZQDO010000339.1:0-6591 GCA_964592085.1 uncultured Anaerolineae bacterium
ACGTTGTGATCAATGAAGATGCACGACTTGCCGGCCTTCTTGATTCCCTGCACGAACTCCAACAGTTTCCTGGTCTCCGACAGGGATAAACCCATGGTCGGCTCATCCAGGATGATGAGCTCCGCATCGAAATACAAGGCCCGTACAATAGCTACCCCCTGTTTTTCTCCTCCAGAAAAAGTCCTGACCACTGAATCGGGCGCCACGGCCGCTGAGGTAAATCCCATGGATCCGACCATCAGTTTTTTCGTCTCTTGTTCCATCCCCTTCACGTCGAGAAAACCAAAGCGGGTCGTTAGCTCTCGCCCCATGAAGATGTTTCTCCATAGTGTCTGGAGGTCTGCCAGGGCCTTTTCCTGATAGACCGTTTCAATGCCCAGTTGTCGGGCTCTGGCGACCGACAAGCCTTCCACTTTCTCTTCATCGAAATACATTTCCCCACTGTCTGGTTGATGGTAGCCAGTAGCAATCTTAATGAGAGTGGACTTGCCAGCGCCATTATCGCCTACCAATCCCACCACTTCATTGCGGCCGACGGTGAAGTCCACAGGCTGCAACGCCTGAACTTCGCCAAAGCGCTTAGAGACATTCCTCATTTCGAGTATGTAATCCATCAGGCAGACTCCTCTATACAAAACAAAAGGGCAAACGGCACTGGATTTGCTCTCGACGTACACCATCGCTACACACCTCTGGACGCAGCGAATGTCTCGCATCCCTTCGCGCCGTTTGCCCCCCCGTGGCTCTACTCTTGCACCGCCTCCTGTGAGAGATCGTTTACAGAAACTGAGGACCGAGAAGCATTTGTGTCAACATAAGCTCTGAGCCCTGTCCCCGGGGCGGCCCGAGGACTGGCCTTTTGAGCCTTAAGTTGACACTGATGGACCGAGAATGTCCCTACCGGATCTGCTTCTCCGCAAGGCCGGCCAGCACCTCAATATTGTCCTTGTGGGCAAAACCGGACCCCGTATCCACGTGCAGACCAGAGAATTGGTATTTCTTGGTCAGGCAGATCTGCACGATGGGCAAGTAGCCCTGCAGGAAGGGCTGCTGATCGAGCACCAGGTCCGTCCAGCCGCCCCTGATCGCTTCGGCCGTAGCGGATGAGAGGTCAAACCCGATACCGTACACGTCGTCTGGCCCCTTCCCCGCAGCCTTGAGATAGGTCTCCAGGGTAGAGGTCAGCCCACCGTGATCGGTGCAGACCAGCTTCACGTCAGGGTTGGACGTCACATATCCGGTGAAAACCGGGACACCTGCGGTAGCGTCGGCATCTGTGGCCTTGTCAATCTCAATGTAGTCTACGGTCATCCCGGCCTCTTCCAGGGCATCTATGACGCCTTTCGTCCTCAACCCGCGGGTAGGTTCGGACAGAAGCCCCCAGACCATGGCCCGGTCGCCAGCTCCGAGGCCGGTCCTCTTGATGGCCTCCTGGCCCAGCATATAGCCGGACTCGTACAGCTCTTGACCGACGTAACCGAACCCGTCGGCCTTGTACCTCGCTTCGAGTCTGGGCAAGGTCGTGTTCTGGCTGGTCACGATGATCCCCTTTGACTCAGCATCGTCGACCAGGGACTCGAAGGCGTCATCCCCTGGATGCCCCATAATGGCGATACCGTCGGGCTTGGTAGCCGCAGCCTCTTTGAATTGGGTTACCATCTTCTCTGTATTCCAGTCCGAGAACATGTATTCCACGTCGGCGCCCAGGTCTGCTGCTGCAGCTACAGCTCCATTGTAAACAACGGTGCCAAAGGGACACCCTGGTGGCCCTCCGGGGAAGAAGACGATCTTCACACCCTCGCAGGTCTTGCCCGTGGCTGCGGCCTCTTCGACTGCCGTAGTCGGCGTCGCCTGTGTTGCACAGGCACTAGCCAACACCGACAGCACCATGAGGCTACAGATTAACCAACTGAGTTTCTTGGCGTTCATTTTTTCCTCCTTTTGGAAAATTGGTTGGGCTTCCACGTTGAATCCCTCCGGGGAAAGCCCAATGCGTGAACCACAGAGCTATACATGGAAACAGCGGATAACATCATCGTTATGCCATTCCTCACCCCCCTTCACGAACCGAGCTTTCTCGGCTAATCAACTGGGACGGACAAATATCGTGTTATCGCTCCCGTTAACGGTAACATTATAACACTGTAAAAAGCTGGTGTCAAGTGCTACAGTCTGCCCCTCTTCACAGAATCTCCAGAATGGCCGGGCGTGCGCTCTCCTGACCATCTACCGTGACCCAGAGCATCGGCCAGTTCTTGATGGCGGTGAGCACCTCGTTCTCCGCCTCGCCCACCAGGATGGTGTCCTCCGACTTTGTTCCGGTGATGGACGGATTCCAGGCATAGACCTGCCCCACCGAAACGACGTCGGTCGAGTGGGGCGTGGCGATGCATTCACGGGGCTCGTAGCCGGCCGGCCCGCCCTGATGGTGCAAGTACCACTCGTCGGGGAAGCCGGCTCTGGCATAAACCGCCGTCGCGCGTTGAAAAATCTCACCGAGCGGACGGCCGGGGCGGGTGGCGGTGATGAACGTCGCGTCAACCTGCGCCACTGCTTCAGCTTTGCGACGCAGATGGTCCGGCAGTCGGCCAAAGTGGACGAGCCGCGTCACCGAGCAAACCAATCCCCACCGCCGCCCACACAATATGAGCATGGCATAGCGCTCAAGTTCCTTGTCGGTGGGAAGTGGGTGTCGGAAGGCAAAGACACGCTCGTCGGTGGCGATGAGGTTGACGATGGCCTGCACGCCACGGCGCGCCGCCTCGTGGGCCAGGAGACCGGCGATTTGATACTCGGTCTGGCCGGGACGGACGGCCCGCACCGCGCTGTCCATCGCCCCAGCGCACAGATGGCCCAGCACCCGAAAGCGTTCGCCTTCCTCTGGAGTCAGGTTGGCACGGAGGCGGGCCAGGTCGCCAGAGAGGTCATCTGCGCCGGGGTAAGGTCCGTCGGCGCCGAACCTGAGTCCTCGGGTCAACTCGGCCACAGGATCCTGAGCTTCGTGCCAGGGGGCGACGCGAAACTCCCAACCTTGCACCGCGAGTTTCTCCTCCTGCTCCAGCCGCGTGGCCTCAATGTTGTTGGTGATGAGATACCGGTCGGAGGGCGTGATCAGCAGCACGGCCTCGCCGTTGGTGGTCGCCGTGTTCACATACGATGCCGCGCCGCAGGTGGCCCAGGCGAAACTGCTCACGCGCCGAAGGAGAAGCGCCTCAAGCTCGCGCTCCGCCAGCAGAGCTTGAATGTGGCCCTGTTTCCGGCTGAATTCGGTCATTGTCTAGCCCCTTATTCGCTGGCACTGTCTGCGGCGTGGCTATGGGCAACAGGCAGAAAGTGACCTGAAGGTGTAGTTTGCCCGTCCATTGCTTTAGTGTTATAATGTACGTTAGAGCAAAGTGGAGGGAAGCGCCATGACCACATTAGGAATCGAGTTGGCTGAACTCAAGATCCGTGTGGAGCAACTGGAAGAGACTGTACGCCGTCTCCAGGGCGATCACAGGCACATCGCGACACCGCTGACCGAAGGTCTCTCAGAGCGCGAACGCCTGCTGGCAGAGCTTAAGGCCACAGGTTTGATCCGTAACCCGTTGCCTGAAGAAGTGGCGCTGGCCGCCGAATGGGACGCGCTACCAGAAGAAAAAAAACAAGCCGTTATCTGGGAGTTGGAACACCTGCCACCTGGTCCTATGGCCAGCGACATCATCATCGAGGGCCGGAGCTAACTATGGCCGCATACTATTTCGATGCCAGCGCTCTGGTGAAATACTACGTGCTCGAGGCAGGTACCACATGGGTCAGGGGGATCATAGATGCCGTGGATCCCCGTTCTGGGCAACCGCTAAATCTTGTGACTATCGCCGAAGCCACTATTGCCGAAGGAGCGGCCGCCTTTGCCGTGCTATACCGCACCCAGCGCCTCAGCCATCACGCTCGAGATGCTGTCTTCAGAGTCTTGATGGCGCATATCGCGGCTCAACGCTATCACGTCATACCGGTTCTGTCCACTGATTTTTACAGCGCAGCTCATTTGACTCAGCGCTATCCCCTAAAAGCCTACGACGCCGTGCAACTGGCTGTGACCCTCCGCCATGCCCGGATATTGGCTCCCCGCAGACTCAAACTGACCTTCATCAGCGGTGATAACACCCTCCTCACTGCTGCCCGAGCTGAAGGGCTGTTAACTGATAATCCCTTCGATCACATCGTCGCACAGGATACTCCTATGCTTTCCTCCTGAACACAATCTCCTGAGCACTACTGGTTGTCCACTGGCCCTCAGGTGTCACCGATCACCTACCCGCCGCTATCTGCCTCGTGGAAGTACACATCCCAGCCCATGTACTTGCTCAGCGCCTCGTTCACGGCGGAAGCTGTCCGCGAGGGATTGACGGCCACGTGGTGCTCGAACCCGTTCTCGCAGATGTGCTGCAGCAACCCCTGAAAGTCCGGGATGCGCACCACCCCGTAGCCGCCGAAGGTCTCCAGTGGGTCATCGGTCAGCTCGCCCTCGCCCAGGTAGACACGAATGGCGCCCCACGAGTCGTCGGTGGACACCCGGCAGTAAGTGAATGGGCTGCTCTTCAAACGACCCACCACTGTGCCATAGGTGTTCTCTTTGCCCACCGTGCCAGCGATGATGGCCTGATAATCCATCTGCGCCTCGGTAAAGAGGGCCTTGGGCAAGTTGCTGCAGTGGAAGATCACCCCCTTGTCGGGATCGTCGCCGTAGTTGTTGTTCCAGTCCACCAGCGCGCTGGGCCTGCCAGAGGCCAGGGCCATGGCATACATGCCGACTGCGCCGGTGATGTCTGTCTCGCAAGCGCTGGGCATGAGGGCATTGCTCATCATGCTCATCACCGTGCAGGGCACCACGCCGAAGAACTCCTCCATAGAGGTCCAGCACTGCACCGCTGTGGCCACCAGTTGATTCTCGTCCATCCAGCGCTGCGTCACCAGGGCGAACTTGGCCATCTTGACCAGCGCCTCGGTCGGGATGCCCCTGGTGGGCACGTAGGCCCTGATCTCGTCCAGCTTGCGGCGCACCTCCGCGTCGTCGTCCTTCAGGCGATTGGCCCGCCCAAAGGCTTCTGACAGGTCCAGCACCTCCACGCTGATGCCGGCCTCCTCCAGCAGCTTCTCGCTGTAACGCACGGTGATGAAGGCCGCCGGACGGGCTCCCAGGGCCCCGATGCGAGCCCCCCGCAGGCCACGCACCACCCGGCAGGTGCCGGCGAACTGGCGCAAGTCCTGGCGAAAGTCCTCAGAGTCCGGTGCGACGGTATGCCGCCTGGTGAGGCTGAAAGGGATGCCGTACTGCACCAGGTTGTTGCAGACGGACATCTTGCCACAGAAGCTATCTCGCCGATGGGCGACGGTCATCTTGGCCACGTCGTCCGGGAAGGCCTGGATGAGCACCGGCACGTCCAGCGCGGACATGCGCAGCGCGTTGGCCACCCCCCGCTCGTCGCCGAAGTTAGGCAGGGTGACCAGCACGCCGTCAATTTCCTCGCGGTGCCGCTTGAACAGGGCGGCGCATTTCTCGGCATCTTGCAGCGTCTCCACCGAGCCGAACTGGGTGTCCTCAGGGCTCAGGGTCAACACTGTGATCCCCTCTTCTTCCAGCACTCGCAAGACTTCTTCCCGACCGCTCTCGCAGAGATGATCGGGGAAGAAGCCCCGATTGCCGACAATTACACCCAAGGTTGTTTTTTGCATCATCCATTCCTTTCAATTGATTGTATTGTCAGCCGGTAGACCGGCTTTCTCTTCATGGTCTATGGCTTTGGGGCAATGGAGCTTTTTCGGACAATCAACTCTGGTTGAAGCGAGATAGTTTTGGGTTCGATCACTGCTTCACCTTGCTGGCTGGCCTCAATAATCTGGACCAGTTCTCGTACAGCGGCGCATCCCAGTTTTTGCTGATCCTGGTACACTGTTGTGAGCGGGGGCCAGTAATAGGCTGCTTCGGGTATACCATCGAAGCCAACGACCGCCAAATCCTGGGGCACCTGAAGACCTTTCTCGCAAGCAAAATGTAAAACACTCAGTGCCATTTGGTCGTTGGCGACAAACACGGCTTCCACCTCCGGGTATCTATCGAGCAATTTGCGTATCGCTTGCTCTCCGCTTGCAGAGGACCAATTACCCGGCTCCCAATGGTGATCTGCAACTTGAATACCTGCCCCTGAGAGGGCATCTTGCCAGCCAGCCTTTCGCTGGCGGGCTTCCCACCAATCCAATGGCCCAGAGATATGACCAATATGCCGATAGCCTTGTTCAAGCAAATGCTCCGTGGCCATGCGGCTACCTGCGTAGTTATTGACCGAGACAATGAACAGGTCTGGCCGCGTCTGCATGGTGAGGAAAATCATCGGTACGGATAATCCAGGGGGTTGACTCTGGAGCCAATCTCGATTGCTGCCGATCTCTGGTACTGCCCAGATAATCCCATCCACTTGCCTCGCGCGCAGCGAGTTGAGGAGTGGTTGGATGTCATTTGTGTCAAAGCTGGGCAATTCCTTGAGCATGAGTGTATAGCCCATCCCTTCGGCCTGCTCCGTGATGCCATTGAGGGTACGGGAAGGACCAACG
>CAZQDO010000340.1:0-6590 GCA_964592085.1 uncultured Anaerolineae bacterium
GAGGCGGCCTACGAAGTGACCGAGGACCTGCGCCCTGCCGACACGCAACTGGTGGCCCTCTCCCTCCTGGTGTTGGGGGACGGGGACGCGCGCGCGGCGGTGGCCCATAGCCCAGCGGTGACCATTGACGGCTGCAAGCTGGCCTGCGCAACCAAGATGGTGGAAGAGAGCGGGGGAACAGTGGCGCAGGATTTCGCTGTCCTCGACGCTTATCGCCGCCATCGCCAGTTCAAGCCGCAGGGTATCGCCGAGCTCAACGAGGGTGGGCAACAACTGGCCCGCGTGCTGGCGGAAGAAATCGCAGCCGTCGTGGAAGGTCTTTCCAGCGACAATGGAGGAGAGAATGCCTGATCTACCGAAGAAGAAAGTAGGCATCGTGGCCTGTTCCGGCGAAGAGCTGCCGGAGGGCACGGCGACACGGCTGGCGGCGTTGAAGGTGTTGGAGCAACTGCGCCCCGCCGACGCGGTGACTATCTGCCTGCCGCTCTTCCTGGCCGGAGGGGAGGGGGATCGCGCCTTCGCTCGCTTTTACCCGACAGTAGCCGTGGACGGTTGCGACAAGCGCTGCGCCGCCCGTGCCACGGAGATGTACTCCGGCAAGCCGGCGGCCGGCGTCGTGGTCACTGACGTGACTGCAAGGGCAAACTTGGGCAGCGCACGGCGATTGAACGGAGCAGGCATGCAGGCCGTGGACGCTGTGGCTGAACAGGTGGCCCAGGCGGTGGACGGATTGCTGGGCTTCGAGTGGGACCGCCGTCGTGGTCAACCTTCGGAAGGTTCAGAAGCTAAAGTCGCCACCTGCGAGTGTGGATCGGGAATCCCCATCCAGAAAATACAGGTAGACGGCCAGGAGGTCACGCTCATCGCCTTGCCCCTCATCTTCCAGCAGTTTCATCAGACAGGCAAGATGCCTGGCGATGGCACGGAGGCTGAGCTGATGCAGACCGTCAAAATCTACAACCCGATTCCTGAGGGGCAAGAGGCGGCCTACACTGAGGCCATCATGCGTGAATACGCGGCTTTTTGCGGGGAACAGGAGGTGCCGGCATGAGCCGCACGGCAACCTACCATACCACCGTTTCCTGGAAAGGCGAACACTGGGGGCACATCGTCATGGGCAACGGGCCGGAGATGGACTTCTCCGCCCCGCCGGATGCCCAGGGCCATCCTGGCGTGCTGACCCCCGAAGACGCTTTCGTGGCAGCGGTCAACACCTGCATTATGATGATGTTCATCTGGGCGGCGGAGCGGTTCAAGCTGGATCTGCTGTCGTACACCTGCCGCGCCGAGGGCACCAAGCTGATCGAGTTGGACCGAACAGAGTTTTTTACCCACTTGCGCCTGTGGCCAGTCATCCGGGTCGCCGCAGGTGAACAAGACCCAGTCGTTGTCGAGGCGCGCGTTCGTCGCGCCTTGCAGTCGGCGCAGAAGTATAGCCTGGTTGCTAACTCGGTAAAGTCGGAGATCGTGGTCGAGCCGACCATCGAGGTGAAATAGATTCTACAGGAGGTGCAAATTGACGCTCAACATCAAGGTTCTAGGGCCTGGCTGTATCAATTGCGAGCGGGTTTTCCAGGTGGTGGTAGACACCCTGGGGGAACTGGAGGTGGAATGGGGGAACGATTCTCCTGAGGCCACGGTACAGCACGTGGCTGATCGCGGAGAGTTTCTGAAGTATGGCCTGATGTTCACGCCGGGGTTGGTGATCAATGAGCAATTGGTTTGTGGTGGTCGTATCCCGACGGGGGCTGAAGTCAAGGGTTGGGTGACTTCAGCACTGGCTCAAACGGAGCTTGAGGAGTAAGGGGAAGCTGGCCAAGAGGAGAGGGAGAGAAAGCTGAGAGCAGTTGGTGAATTAGGGTCGCTTGTAGGTGCGTTCCTTCCGCCGATCTACCTTGTCTATGACCACAACCTTCTCGCGGTCGTAAATGCTGTAGATGATGCGGTAGGGCCCCCCACGGATGCGGTGTACTCTGCCCGCCAGCTTCTTGACGCCGAACGGGCGGGGATTGTCGGCCAGGGACTCGATGGCCTCGGCTACTTTAGGGTAGGTCTCATCGTCCACTTTGTCGAGTTGCCTTTCGACGCGGCGGCTAGCAATCTTAACTTCGTACACCGGTTCGGGCCTTTCTTTCAGCATCATAATCAGCAAAAGGTCGGCCCTGGCCTGCCTGATACTCAGCCTCGGCCTGGAGCGCGTCTTCCAGGTCTTCAATGTCTTCCAGGAGCTCAATCACGGCCTCGTACTGCTCAGGGAGAAGAAGAAAACCTTTTATCTGATCCTCTTGGAGCAACCGCACTGGCCGGGTTTCGAGCAGGCTGCGTAGAACGTCGAGCCGGGTTTCAGGAATAGTTACAGTTTTCATTGCACTTGTCTCCCTCTGCTTTCGTTAGCAGGCGGTCTAAATTATACCGTTCTTTTAGACTGGTGTCAATTGTGGATCGGATGAGAACCCTCACCGAAGCAGGAGCGACTGCTGGCTCTGAACCAGGTAGCAGCTTAATGGATGACTCACATGGAAGAGGCTCGAATCGCATCCGGCTGGGCGAAGCAGTACATTCGGGATCACGGTGGCATCGTTAACATCGCCACCCGCATGACCGTGGTGGATTGATGAACGGCCTACGTCACCCCATCAGGTCTGATGGGAAAGCCTGACGACGAGCAGGATTACGTCCGATTCATGGCGGAGGATATTGAGGTCTACCTGTCTAAAGAGATCTGGGAAGGGTTAGACCCCCAGGATACGGGACTGCGATTTGCTATTGCCGGGTATGGTCGCTTTTACCTGAAGTTTGGCCCTGGGGGAAGTTGACAAATCTGAGATATCGCGCCATAATTGAGCCGTAG
This sequence comes from uncultured Anaerolineae bacterium, assembly GCA_964592085.1. Taxonomy (GTDB): domain Bacteria; phylum Chloroflexota; class Anaerolineae; order VGOG01; family VGOG01; genus CAZQDO01. Next base: position 2,852 of record CAZQDO010000340.1, read on the forward strand.
GTACACTTTTCAGGAGGATAGGTCCGGGCGTTATGAGGCAAAGAACTGTACTGTTGTTGTTATCGTTGCTCTCGTTGGTTTCATTGCTGGCCCCAGCGCAGGCTGATGGGCCAGTTGTTCGCTTGCTGTTCTTCTACTCATACGATTGCGAGCACTGCCAGGCGGTGATGGACGAGGTGCTCCCGCCTTTGCAGGAAAAGTATGGGGCACAACTGGAGATGCAATCCATCGAGATTACCGATCCTGACAACTACGAGTGGCTGCTGGACATGGAGGCAGCGTACCAGATACCGCCGGATGAGGTGAGCATCCCGGAGGTCTTCGTCGGCGATACGGCCCTGATCGGGGAGGATGAGATTCGCGCTCGCTTGGATGAGACCATCGCCAGCTACCTGACTGCCGGCGGTGTGGACTACCCGCCTCGCCCTGGCGCGACGCCTGCCCCGGCGGGCAGCACGCCCCTCATTCACCTGGCCTACTTCTACCAGGCCGGCTGCCGGGAGTGCGACCGCGCCGAGCTGGACCTGAGCTACGTCCAGGAACGCTATTCGCTGGCCGTAGCCGAGTTCGACGTGAGGGAGCAATCGGCGCTGAGCGAGTGGTTGGGGGCACGAGCCGGGTTGTCAGAGGAGAAGCGCCTCACCGCGCCAGCGATCTTCGTGGGCGATGATGCCCTCATTGGCGAGGAGATCAGTGTCCAAAGCCTGGAGGCATTGGTGGAGAAGTATGCCGCCAGCGGCGCGTCGCCTGTCTGGGAGGACTTCGATCCCACGATGGCCAGGCAGAGCATCGTCGAGCGCTTCAGGTCACTGGGTGTCCTCACCGTGGCCGTTGCGGGCCTGATTGATGGCCTCAACCCATGTGCCTTTGCCACCATCGTCTTTTTCATCTCCTACCTGGCTTTCGTGGGCCGCCAGCGATGGGAAGTGCTGGCCGTGGGCCTGGCCTTCACCCTGGGGGTGTTCCTGACCTACCTGGGGGTGGGCGTGGGACTGCTCAAGTTCATGGCCTCGTTGCCCTTCTTAAGCACGGTGAGCCGCTGGGTGTACGGCCTGACGGCGGCGCTGTGCCTGTTTCTGGCGGCCGCCAGTCTGCATGACTGGTGGCAGGCCCGCCGGGGCAAGCCAGAGGACATGCGCCTCAAGCTGCCCCTCCGCCTACGGCGCTGGATCAACCGCGTCATCCGCGAGGGGGCAAATCTGCGGGCCTTTGTGCTGGTATCCCTTTTCACCGGGATGGTGATCTCGGTCATCGAGCTGGCCTGTACGGGACAGGTCTATCTGCCGACCATCGTCTTTGTCCTGGGCCTGCCGGAGTTGCAGGCTAGAGCCGGGCTGTACCTGGTGCTCTACAACCTGATGTTCATCCTGCCGCTGGTGGTGATCTTCTTGCTGGCCTACTTTGGCACCACGTCTCAGCAGTTGGGCCAGTTCATCAACCGCCGGGCGGCGACGGTCAAGTTGGTCACAGCCGTGCTGTTCGTCCTGTTGGCTGCCTGGCTGGTAATCGCTCTCCTGTAAGACTGCCCTCTCGAACAGTCCTCGGCAATGTCCAAAACAGCCGACGCCAGCCTCGGGTCATACCCGGGCTGGCGTCGCTTTTGTTCGAAACGAGCTTTTTTCGGCGCTCCCTTCCCATGTGCAGATAGGCGTGGCCTGCGCCTACTGCTCCAGCGAAGGGGGCGCCAACGATGGCTTCGGCGTAGCCGTCGCCGTTCACGTCGCCTTGTACTTTGTCAAGCGACCGTCCAAATCAGCCCCCGTTGGCCCAGGCCATCAGGATTACGTCCGATCTTCTTCGCGTCGAGGCTATTGTGGTTCCTGCACGAGGACGTTCACCCCATAGCCCATCACCGTATCCACTACGCCATTACCGTCCATGTCAATATCCAGGTACAGCTTGAAGTGGGCATTGCCCATTTCGACGTTCGGTACGGGGCATGTGTGCAGGTCGGTGAACTGAAACTCGATGGTGAGGGAGTTGTCGCCGTTCTCAGCCGCCGGTGTTACTATCCTACCGTTGACTGGGTCTTGCCTCGACATCGGGGTGAAGCTGATACTTCCGAGATCGAATCCCACGTATTCCGCAACCCCTGCATCAACGTTCCACGTCACCGTCATGGTGATGGTCTCGCCCAGGGTGTAGTCGAGGTCGGCGAAGCGGGAGTCCCAGGTGATGGTGGTCACTCCGTTGGTCCTGGTGTCTGTCCCGACCGGCTCAAGCTCGGCGAAGACGCTCGTCGCTGTCAAAGCCAGAGCCACAACCACCAGCAGGGCATGTACAAGTATTCTTTTCTTCAAGACTTACCTCCTCGTCTTAGATTGTGATGTTCTCTGATTTCGGGCTTCGAAAAACCCTCTTTCACTCGGCCTGGGGCGTCAGACAGTCTTCTAGTTATGCCCATGGAGAGGGCGAAAAATACAAAGGCCACGGAGGTCTCCACGGACCTCCGTAGCCTTGTGATGAAAATTGTCTTTTGCTTCCTTTTGCGTTATAATTGTCCACTGTCATTATCAGATCCATTAACCCTTGTGAAGGTTCAGCGTAGCCTTCGGACCAATGGCGTTTTTGTCCGGCGGAGATTGCCTGCTGCCAAGATCATTCGCAACCTTCGCAAAGATGACTGCCCAGGAGGTAGAAGCATGGGGACGAGTGTTATCGGTCAGAGTCTACCGCGCATTGACGCCCAGGCCAAAGTCACCGGCCAAGCCAGGTACCCTGGCGATTTCTATATGGAAGGGATGCTCCATGCGAAAGTGGTGTGGAGCGAGCACCCCCACGCGCGGGTGCTGCGCATTGAGACCAGCAAGGCCGAAGCCTACCCAGGTGTGGTCGCTGTTCTCACCTACAAGGATGTCCCTGTCAACGAGTATGGCATCAACATCAAAGACCAGCCGGTGTTGGTGGCCGAGGGGGACAAGGTGCGCTGGGTGGGTGACCGCATCGCCATCGTGGTGGCCGAGAGCGACCGCGTCGCCGAGGCGGCCCGTAAGCTGGTCGAAGTGGACTATGGGCCGCTGCCCGTGGTGGACGACCCGCGAGAGGCAATGAAGCCGGATGCACCTCTGGTCCACGAGGGGAAGGGCACGAACGTGCTGGAGCGCTTCAGGATTCGCAAGGGCGATGTGGGAGCCGGCTTTGCCCAAGCCGACGTCGTCGTCGAAGGGTACTACGTTACGCCCTACGTGGAGCACGCCTACTTGCAGCCCGAAGCCGGCCTGGGCTACATTGATGAGGAGGGACGGGTCGCCGTCGTCGCTGCTGCGCAGTGGGCCCAGGATGATCTGCATCAGATCGCCCACATGCTGGATCTGCCCGAAGACCGCGTGCGCGAAATCGTGCCAGCCATCGGCGGAGCCTTTGGTGGGAGAGAGGACATGTACGTCCAGCACCTCCTGGCTCTATGTGCCTACTGCCTGCGGCGCCCGGTGAAGATGGTCTTCAGCCGCGAGGAGTCGGTTTGCCGCACCGGCAAACGCCACCCATATTACATGCGCTACAGAACCGGCGCCACACAGGACGGGAAGCTGATGGCCATGGATATCGAGCTCATTTCCGATGCCGGGGCCTATGCCAGCACGAGCACCGTGGTGATGGCCAACGCCACCAGCTTTGCCGCCGGCCCCTACGTGGTACCTCATGCCAGGATTGATAGCTACACCGTCTACACCAACAACGCCGTGAGTATGGCTATGCGGGGTTTTGGCTCTCCCCAGCCAGCGGTGGCCTACGAGATGCA
>CAZQDO010000341.1:0-6579 GCA_964592085.1 uncultured Anaerolineae bacterium
TCCGCTGGTGGGCGACTGTACGCCGCAAACGTCGTCCGACCGCCAGGATTGTCTACGTTCGGCCCCAGTTCAACCACCGTCCGGCCGGTGTCATCTAGCTTCCCGGCCTCGCTCACTGAAATCACTTCCAGGTAGTTCGGATCGTACACCAGGTCGAACTCGTAGGCGCCCAGGCCACCGGTCGGCTGCATCTCCGAACCCAAGTCGGCCACAATGTCCACTGTGAACGTCCCATTGACTGGCGCAGCTCGTGTGGCCGGGTTCACCCGCACGGTCACCGTCCCCAGAGCCAGAAGCGGGGATGGTCCCACGGTCACGAGCACAATGGCTGCTATGACACAGAGGGCAATCATTCTCGATCGAAATCCTCTCGATTCGGTTAACTTGAGAACCACTTTTCGGTCCATGGTTTCCTCCTTACTTGTTTCCGTTCAGAGAGTCGTGGCCAGTCACTACTGCTTGCCACGTCCGACTTCACCAATAATACCAGGCGGTTGTTGGGCTTACGCAGCGGTTAGGTGCAAGCCCCAATACGCGGGAAGGGAAGCGAGGGAGCACCCCTCGTACTCCCCAGGCTTTCGCTGCGCACGTCTTTGTTACAGAGTTGTTGCAGGCGGATAGCAATCAGGTTAGGACTATCGCTCTTCCACCCTGCTTTTCCTTAAAGGCATCCTACCGCGTCAAGATTAGGCGCTTATATTTGACGGATTCGTATTGCGCTTTCAGGTCAAGGATAGGAATCATCCTTGTTTCCTTGCCCGACTATCAGGCGATAATCATCCACTGCTCGTCACGGGTTGCCTACCCACACCGTCCCTTTGGCAAAATCAAACTTGACCAGTGTTCCTGCTCCCCTGCTAAACTGGGGCCATTTCGGCAAGCGAAGGGGTGAACATGACCTCGAATTGAACCTTATGCCGCAACACTTCCGAGGCATCTAGCACTTCAATGCCCAGCAACTTGCCCTGCTTGTCGAAATCAGCGTGTACACCAGGCATCACGGTCTCAGTCTTCGCCGCCCTCTCCCCCGGCAGACCAAACCAGATATACATCAGATCCCGAACCGAATCATATTCAATCTTCATTTCAACTTACCCTTTGGAAAACCTTGCCCATATCGGGCCTTTGCCGTCAGCAAGACAAGTCCCTCATCGGTCATTTTGTAGTACACCGTGACCTCTTTCTCATGATAGAATTGCCCTTCCCATTCTGCTTCGTGTGGGAACACCTTCACCCTCCCCTGTGTACCTGGTTTGGCATCAGTAGCTTCCCAGCCTTCATTCAGAACTCGTTGAATTTCCTGTCGAGTAACGCCGCGCTGATGCATCCGAGCCCGTATGTGAGGATGTAAATCCGTCTGGGTGATCTGAACCTTTCTCCCCTTCATCCTCCCCCTGATCCTCTGCTCCCCTGCCCCTTCCCTACTCCGCCCTTCATCCTCCCCTTTTCACTAAGGCAGCAACTCATCCTCTAGCCAATCCACACAGCGTAACACTCTCAGTTCTACTTCCACTCGTTGCTTCTTGCGGGTGCAGGCACAGTACATACGCCGCTCTGTCACAAAAAAGCATACCGCCGGCCGACCTGTTTCCGAACAGCACGCCGAGGTTGTCTTCGGCAGTCCGGCCATCCTATCAGTTATCAGTAATCAGACCACTAGACTTTATCGGAATTAAGGTGACAGGCACTTCTACATGCTATATGTGGTGCACACTAAGCTAAAGTGACACAATATATTGGGCCTAAAGTGCCCGTCACCTGGAGAATCTGTTATTTCCAATAATGTCTACCGTTTACTGAGACAGACCCGTGGCTTGCACCCTCGCCTTTCGATGGGTTTGCCTTTGGCAAACCTTGCGCAGCTTATAGAAGAAGCATTGCCCTATACAATTGATTGTAGCAAGCTCTCCATGCTTTTGTCAAAGGCAAAGAGAGACGATAGAATGGCGCCCAGACCGAGATTCGGCTAACGATTCCTCTGCACGCCACCCCCTGTATCTAAAAGTATACCATCATTTGGTCTATTGGTGCATGAAATTGGCGTAAAGTTGGCGTGAATTTTGCGTGAATGGAGGCGATGAAATCCTCTTGCATCCTCGACCAAAAAGCGTGCCGCCAGCCGACCTGCCTCCGAACAGCACGCTGAAGTTGTCTTCGGCAGCCCGGCTATCCTATCAATGATCAGTAATCAGACCACTGTTTACTGATCACTGGTCACCGAGACAGACCCGTGGCTTTGCGTCCCCACCTTTCGATGGGTTTGCCTTTGGCGGACCTGATGCGATTGGGAAAGAATTTCTGCTTGGCACATTTACATTGTAACAAATCTTCCTGATTTTGTCAAGAGTAAAGAGAAAAGATAGGGTTAAGATAGGGTTACAACAAAGTTAAGATGCGGTTAGCATTTTCAGTAGTCCCCCCATTGAGTGTTGCTGCCTCGTCTAACTCCGGCGGGATCGCTAGATCCCGCCGCCAAGCCGCTGGACCGTTCAACTGGACCCTTCTACATGCTCAGGACAGGCTCACGGCGAAGTCTGGCGATCCGATGTAATACCAATTGTTGCATAAAGCACTATGAATAAGCGAGTGTCCGCCGGTTGAGTAGGCCGAAGGCCGTATCGAAACCAAGGGCACGAAGCGTACAACGACGCTTGGTTTCGATACGCTACTCGCCATGGCTTGCAGCTACTCAACCGGCGCTAAGCTCAGGATTCATGGCGTTTGAAAGGGCAATTGGTATAAGCAGGCCACTACAGGTGGGAACTGCCGAGTCAGCAACACGCTAGAGGGAGACCCTCCAGACCTAACAGGTTTCACAAACGGCTTTCGAAAACTGCCAGGTCTAGGCAGATGTTCATACGCCGGCCCCGCCCAAAAAGCAACCTACGGGAGGGTAGGAGTAGGTTTAGACCTCCGAGGTCTCCGATGAGTGATCCCATCCACAAAAATGCTTGTACAAGCCACGATTTCGCCATCCGCAAGCCGTTTCATAAACCTCGGAGGTCTGACGCAGGCGAAGTGAGCATTGTCAAGGTAGTTACCTATTCTGTTTCTCCCTGCACCAGCGACGCCACCAACGCTTCCAGCGTTGCCACCCGCCCCTCCAGGTCGGCGTTCTGCTGCTTCAGCGCCGCGATCTCGGCATCCTTCTCGGCTCTGAGTTCCTTGACGGCCTCGATGAGCACACCCGTCAGTCTGCCGTAATCCACGGCCATGTAGTCCTCATCGTCCCACGCGGTCACCAACTCCGGAAACACAGCCTCCACTTCCTGGGCAATCACCCCAATCTCCCGATGCCCCGTCGAGCGGCCCAGCGACTCATACAACTCGTTCCAGTCGAACGACACCCCCCGCACCTTCTCCAGCTTCTCCAGCACATCGGTGAGCTGGGTGACGTTGGTCTTGAGCCTGGCATCGGATGAGGTGGGGAAGCTCGAAGCATGGGCTGAGCCAGCAACGTCTAACTTGTACCCCGGACTCGTCGTCCCGATGCCGACGTTGCCGTCGTTGTCTATCCTCATAAAATCTTCATTACCATTTGTGCCTGCCCGGAATACTAATGCTCCCTCCGTGTCCGCTCCGCCTCTGATCCCACCAATTACTCCAAATACCTTGTCAGACGCCCCAGAATCCGTGCCCAAAAAAGCAATACCTGCACCAAATCCATTCTGCATGTTACCGCTTGTTTGGTGTACGAAAGCTGCTATGCCGTATAATGAACCTGTGGCGGTTGAGGTTCTTACTGTGTCAATAACAGGCCAGTTTGGGTCAACCACCTCCAACTTTGCCCCAGGCCCCGTCGTCCCAATGCCAACCTTCCCATTCGCATCAACGACGAAGTCCACGTCGGGGTCGGGGGCAGTGGCTACGACGTGGAGTGGCCCTGCCGGCGACTGCGTCCCCAATCCCACGTCGCCGTCGGTGTCAATGTAGAGGCTGTTGTGGGACGCGCCGGCCCGGATCCTGAAAGGCAGGTTGGAGCTGTGGGTAACGTCGCGGATGAAGAAGTTGGCCTCGTTGCCGGCCACGTCCCACGTTTGCGCCGCCCACCCACCTCCACTCTGCTCCAGCCGGACGGTCGGTGTGTCTCCATACCAGATTTGCAGGTCCTCACTCGGTGTGGAGGTGCCCAGGCCGACCCTGCCACTATCGTCCACGTACAGAGCATTAGCGCGGGTTCCGGCTTCGATGGTAAAAGGCGTTCTCCCCGAGTCTATGTCGTCAATAGAGAACTTATTGGCCCCGCCATTGGAGCTCTCGTTGGCCGTGATCTGCCAGTCGTTGCTGGGGTAGGATCCGGAGGTGCTGGTATCCTGGAACTTGATCCGCAGGTTGTTCTCCTTCAGCCTGAGGGTGTCAAAGCCAAAGTTCTCACCATTGTAGCAGTCGTAGCCAATACACGCACTCATTTGCACGATCAAGTCGTCCGTGATAACCTGGTCCGTCAGCTCTTCGCCCAGCTCGATCTTCCCCTCGGCGCCGCCTTCCTCTGCCTGTGGGGTCACGAAGCTGCCGCTGAGGATGGAGAAACTCCCCGACAGCACCCGCGCTTCTGCGGCACCCTCTGGCGGTTCAAGGCCCCTCTGTGCCTCATCGTACTCCGTCGGGGCTTCCCACTTGGCCGGTAGAAGCAGGAGTTCATAATTGTAAACGCCGTCCGACAGCGCCTTGCCCCAGCCATCCACAGGCTTGAAGGTGGGCTGGGCACCGGATGGATACTCTTGTTGCGAGTAGAAGTCACCCGGCCCGGCAATGGCCAGAACCATCCCCCCATTCTCGGCCTGGGCTTCCCAGGTGATCACACCTGGCTCAATGGTCACTGCTGCGATGGGGTCTGGCCCCCCATCTGGCTCTCCAGCGATAGATGTTCCGCTCCCCAGCAAGCTGAGCAGCATCATGGAAACTACGATCAACGATATTTGTCTGATCCTATTCTTCCTCATGGCTGATCCTCCTTGAGTTTTTGTGATGGTTTGAGGGTTGACCTGCCCTCTCCTTTGTCTTGTCTTTGCCTCCCTTGCGCAAACAAACAACCGACCACTCGCCGGGGTCGCTCCCAGGGTAGAGGTCGGCTCGCAATTCTTTCATATCGCCCTCCTTGGCTAATTGCAATAACGACAAGAGTTGCAACGATGCTACACTCCAATTTGCGTTAGTATTCTACCACAGATCGAGGCCAAGGTCAAAACCGATTTCCTCCATTGGGGCGCAGTGTGACGGTGAGGCCGTAGAGTCGTAGATCACCCCTCCTCCTGCTTCCCTCCGCCCTCCATGAACTCGATAAAGAATGCCCCAAACACCCCCACCATCAGCCCCAGCACTCCGGCGATGGCGATGTTCAGCTTTTTCTTGGGGGCCACAGGCTCTTTGGGCTCCACGGCCGGAACGGCGAAGCGCACCTCGGTGTCCGTCGCCTGGGAAGCAACGCCTACCTCGGCTTCCTTACGGGCCAGGGTGTCGTATGTCTCCCAGGCCAGGTCTCTAGCGCTGGTCAGTTCTTGTTGCCTGGCCTGCTCTCGCTCCAGTTGTTCCTGCAGTTGCAGGATCTCCTGCTGGAGAGTCCCTTCGTTGATGAGCGATTGAACCTCCCCTCGTCTGGCCTCCAGGATGGAGAGTAACGCATCGAGGTCCTGTACCTGCTCCTCGGCACTGCTCTCCAACCCGGCCCTCTCATCGAAAGCGAGTTGAAGTTGAACGGGTAACTCAGGTGATAGCAACGTGAAAGCGCTGGCTTGCAGCAGCATGATAGAGAGACTATTCCCCGTCCCCGTGGATGAGGATGAGGTCTCCTGGCGCATTTGATCCCGCAGGGTTCTGGTGTCAGCGATGAGCCGGTCGAGGTACCGCTTGGTAGCGTAGTAATCGGCCAGGGTGTTCTGCTTGTCCCCTATCTCCCGGGTAAGGGTCTCGATCTGGTTGTCTCCCAGGAAGTTGGCCAAAGCTTCTTCAGCTTCTTGATAGCTGCTCTCGGCCTCAATAACCTGGGCCTGGATGTTATCCGGCGATTCAGTCCTGCCGCTATATAGCCCATTGACGTACTCCTCGTAGGCCTCGCCCCAGGCGTTGGCAATGGCGACGATTTTGCCGCGATCCTCCCCACTGACTTTGATACCGATGAGATCGCCGTTACTTTCGGTCTCCACCATCTCCAGGAGGGTGTTCACATCCCGCTCCTCAGGCTCCAGGCTGGATATTAGCTGGTCAACCACCTCCACGGCCACCGAGCTGCTCTTCACCAGTGCCCCCAGGGCCTGACGCCGCGCGTTGACGTCTATTCCCAGGCTGCCCAGCTCCTCTTCCGTCAGTGTGCGATACTTGGGCTCGAAAACGATATCCGACTTGGACTTGACGATGACCACCCCCGCCCTGGCCTCGTAGGTGGGTGCCAGGAGGAAGAAACTGAAGACGGCCGCCGCGATCACCGCTGCCAGGGTGAGACCCGCAATCCATTTCCACCGCCTGACGATGACGTTGATGTATTCTCGCAGATCAATTTCCTCTTCCATAGACGCTCTCCTTTCAGGGGTGTTACGTTGGTGTAAAGCTTAAGGCTCAAAGCCCCGTCCCCGGGGCGCCCCG
>CAZQDO010000342.1:0-6562 GCA_964592085.1 uncultured Anaerolineae bacterium
GGATTTCCATGTACTGAGTATAGCAGGTTTTGGGAGATTTGGCAACAACAAGAAGCCAGCCAGCACTGAAAACAAAGTGAATGTGCTCCTTTGACAATTTGCTCCTATTGGGCTATACTATATGCAGCGGCCTCAAGGCCGCGCTCTGATTTTACGAAACGCTCTGGAGGAGAACATGCTCAGGATCAAGCACGTTGTGCTCGTTACGCTGGCAGCTATGGGTTTGGCCCTCTTGGGTTGTAGCTCACCGACTCCCAATGCGAACTCCAATCCCTTACCCACGCCTACGAACACGCCCTTACCACTGCCTACGAACACACCCTTACCACCGCCTACGAGCACGCCCCTGCCTCCGCCGACCCCAACCCCCACACCCGTACCCACGCCAACTCCCGCGCCACAATCTCTGGAGCTGACCGTTCTGCACACCAACGATACGCTGGGTTACACCGACCCGTGCGGTTGAAGGCCCCCCAAAGGGGGGCTGGCCCGGCGGGCCACAAAGGTAAAAGAAGTGCGAAAGACTTCGGAACACGTTTTGCTATTGGATGCTGGAGACGCCCTCTTCAGCAACCAACCCCTGGTCGAACAAACGCAGGGACAGATCATCGTGGAGGCCATGAACCTGCTGGGTTATGATGCCATGGTTCTGGGCAGCGAGGACTTCCGGCTGGGCCTCGATGTGCTGCGTCAGCGCATGGAGGGGGCCGAGTTTCCCATCCTCTCAGCCAACGTGGTGGTGGCAGAGACGGATCAGTTGTTCGCTACACCCTACGTGATCAAGGAGATAGCGGGGCACAAGGTAGCCATCATCGGCCTGACGAACCAGGAGGCAGCCAACGCATCGGGCAAAACCGTCGCTGTCCTCGACCCGCTGGAAACCCTCAAGGAACTCATGGACGAGGTGGGCAAGGAGGCGGACGTCATCATCGTTCTCTCCCACCTGGGCGTCGCCGTGGACATGCAGATCGCGGGCGAGGTGGAGGGCATTGACCTCATCGTCGGAGGCCAGTCCCGCGACGTTCTGGATCCGCCCCTGTGGGACGAGCCAAGCCGCACCGTGATCGCTCAGGCTGGGTATCAGGGCCAGCGGATCGGGGTGGTCACTCTGGAGATAGATAGCCAGGGCGAAGTGACGGGTCACCAGGGGCAAGTTGTGCTTCTGACCGACGAGTTGGCCGATGACCAGGAGATGAAGGTTTTTTTGGAGCAGTACCAGTGACGTTACCTCGTTACTAACTGGGCCATCGCAGTCCCCACGACGAAGCGGTCTATCGAACGATAGGCGGCTTTGCGTCATTTCTAGACAGGAGAGGGATAACCATGATCGTGATGAAATTCGGCGGCACCTCCGTTGGCAATGGAGAGGCCATTAGCAAGGCAGCGGACATCGTCTGTCAAACCATCAAGGACAGAGGGGTCGTGGTCGTGGTCTCGGCCATGAGCGGCGTAACGGACACCCTGCTCTCTGCGGCCACTTCTGCGGCTCAAGGGGACGCTGAGACCTTCCGCCGGGCGCGATGGCACCTCTCGGACCGCCATCGCCAGGCCATAACGGAGGCCATCGGCTACGAAGAAACCCGGCTGCAATTGATGGAGGAGGTCGAGACCCTTCTGTCGGATTTCGAGAACCTCTGTCGCAGCATTCACATCATGGGGGAGCTCACGGCCCGAGGCTCCGATGCCGTGGCCTCCCTGGGCGAGAGGCTGACGGCTCGCATCCTGGCTGCGGTGCTTCGAGACAGGGGGCAGAGGGCCACGGCGGTGGAGGCGACCGAGGCCATCATCACCAACGGCAAACACGGCTCGGCGGTGCCCCTCATGGACGAGACGAGGGAGGCAGCCCAGGCCCGGCTCATGCCCCTCCTGGCACAAGGGGTGACACCCATCGTGACGGGTTTCATTGCTGCGACCAAAGAAGGGGTGACCACCACTTTGGGGCGCGGCGGGAGCGACTACACGGCGGCTATCCTGGGCGCGAGCCTGGATAGCGAGGAGATCTGGATCTGGAGCGACGTGGATGGGGTGATGACGGCCGATCCGCGGGTAGTATCTGAGGCCCGTACCCTGCCCGAGATCTCCTACTCTGAGGCGGCGGAGCTTTCCTACTTCGGGGCCAAAGTGCTCCATCCTAAAACGATCCTGCCGGCGGTGGAGCGAGGCATCCCCCTGCGCATACTCAACACCTTCAACCCCTCTCACCCCGGCACCCTGGTCGTCGCGGAGGCTGAGCCTGGCGAGTTCGCGGTGAAGGGAATCACCTCCATCAAGGGCCTGAGCCTGGTTACAGTGGAGGGGAGGGGGATGCTGGGCGTGCCGGGCATCGCCGCCAGGGTGTTCACCGCCGTGGCCCAGGAGGGAATCAGCGCGCTGATGATCTCCCAGTCCTCGTCAGAGCAGAACATCTGCTTCGTCATCCGACAGGAGTCAGTCGAGAGGGCTCTGAAAGCTCTGGAGGTGGCCTTCGAAACGGAGCTGGTCCGCCGCAACGTGGACCGCATCTGGGCCCAGAATGAGGTCGCCATTGTAGCCGTCGTAGGAGCGGGGATGAAGGGGACACCGGGGGTAGCGGCCAAGGTTTTTGGCGCCCTGGGAGGGCACGCTATCAACGTCATCTCCATTGCCCAGGGCTCCTCGGAGTACAACATCTCTTTCGTGGTGGACGAGGAGGACATGGAGTCCACAGTACGATACATTCATCAAGAATTTGGATTAGGGAGGTCCAGATGTTAAACGACACGGTTTTGGCTTTCATCGGCAGCGGCACCATGGCCGAGGCGATGATCAAGGGGATCTTGAACAACGGCCTGACAGATCCTCGTCGAATCATCGCCAGCGGCCCCCGCCCCGAGCGAGGCCGTCAATTGGAAGAGCACTATGGGGTCAGGAGCACCACCGACAACAAGGAGGCCGCGCGGGAAGGTGAAATCGTCGTCCTGTCTGTCAAGCCCCAGGTGTTGCCCCTGGTGCTGGATGATCTGCACGGCCTCATTCGCCCTCACAAGCTGGTCTTTTCCATCGTGGCCGGAGCGCGCACCGAAACCATCGCGCAGGGATTGCAGCAAGGGGCTATCGTGCGGGTCATGCCCAACACCCCGGCCCAGATGGGGCAGGGGATGAGCGTGTGGACAGGAACTCCAGAGGTGACGGAGGAGCAACGCGCCCAGGCTGGGGTCATCCTCCAGGCGCTGGGCAAAGAGATCTACGTCGAGGACGAGGATGCCCTGGACATGGCCACTGCTTTGAGCGGCACCGGCCCTACCTACGTGTTCCTGATGATGGAGGCGCTGGTCGAGGCTGGCGTTCACCTCGGCTTCTCCAGACGGGTGGCCAGGGAGTTGGTCATCCAGACGGTGCTGGGCTCCGTGCTTTTCGCCGGTGAGTCGGGGAAGCACCTGGCCGAGCTGCGCAACATGGTCACTTCGCCGGGAGGCACCAGCGCGGAGGCCATCTACCAGTTGGAGAAGGGGGGATTGCGCACCATCGTCTCCAAAGCAGTGTGGGCCGCCTACCAGAAGTCCAGACTACTGGGGGAGGTGAGCTCCAAGCAGAGGCTCAGGAGCACCTCCCCTTTGGAGAGCCCCGGAATTCCGACCGAAGGGTTGGAGGAACGCGAAGCGTAATCGCATCGCGCTAAAAACGTAGGGCAAGTTGCTAACTTGCCCTGTGCTAGAGAGGAGAGGAATTCATGGACAAGATCAAAGTTGGCGTTTTAGGAGCTACGGGCATGGTGGGACAGCGGTTCGTGCAATTGCTGGCCGATCACCCCTGGTTCGAGATCGTTGCTCTGACCGCGTCGGAGCGTTCAGCAGAGAAGACCTACGGCGAGGCCTGCCGCTGGGTCGTTTCGGGCGACATGCCCACCGTTGTGAAGGAGATGGTCGTTCAGGAATGTGAGCCTAACCTCGCCTGCCATCTGGTATTCTCCGCCCTGCCGGCCAGGGTAGCAGGACCCATCGAGGAGGAGTTCGCCGCTGTGGGTTACGCCGTCTCCAGCAATGCTCGCAACCACCGCATGGACCCAGACGTGCCGCTGTTGGAGCCTGAGGTCAATCCCGATCACCTGGCTCTCATCGAGACTCAGCGGCGAAGGCGCGGCTGGAAGGGCTTCATCGTCACCAATCCCAATTGTTGCGCCGCCCCCATGGCACTGGCTCTGAAACCGCTCTGGGATCGCTTTGGCATCACCACGCTCAACGTGGTGACCATGCAGGGTCTCTCCGGCGCTGGCTATCCCGGTGTTCCCTCCCTGGACATCCTGGACAACGTCATTCCTTACATCGGTGGCGAGGAGGAGAAAGTGGAGAGCGAGCCGCTCAAGATTCTGGGGCAGCTAGAGGGGGAAGCCGTCAAGGACGCGGAGATGACCATCAGCGCTCAGTGTAACCGCGTGGCCACGCGAGAGGGACACCTGGAAGCCGTGTCGGTGAAACTGAGGCAAGAGGCGAGCCGCAAGGAAGTAGTGGACACACTGCGGAGCTTTCGGGGACCTTTCCAGGGCATGGGCCTCCCCAGCGCGCCGGAGCGCCCCATCGTGGTGCGGGAGGAGAACGATCGCCCTCAGCCTCGCCAGGACCGCGATGAGGGCAAGGGGATGAGCGTGGTGGTTGGGCGGGTGCGGGAATGTCCCGTCCTGGACTATAAGTTCCTGGTTCTGGGTCACAACACCATCCGCGGGGCGGCCGGGGCCGCCATCCTCAACGCCGAGCTGTTGACAGTGCAAGGGTATCTGGAGGGGCTGGAGTAATGGAACGAGCGTCCTTGTATGATTTCCTGGGTGATCTGGTAGTCTACCGCAACCTGGCGCCTGCCGACGAGCGCCTGCGGAGTCCTCAACTTGTTGGGGGTGCCATCCCTCGCAAAACAGAGCCCGCCTATGCCCAAGCTATCCTGCGCATCCTGGGCCAGGCCCAGGCATTGCGCTCTGACCAGCGCCTGCAGCGGCTCATCTACATCGGCGATACGGCCATGAACGACGGCCAGGCCATCCGCAATCTGGCCCAACATCTGCCCATCTACGGCTTCATCGGCAACGAAAGAATGGGGGAGAGCAAGCGGATTGAAATCGAGGATGGCGTGATGCTGGCCAACCGCTGGGAAGCGCTGGTGGATTTCGTCCACTTTGTCCAGGGGGAGGGTTTCGTCTTCGACGAGACGACAGCGGTTCTCCTTGACCTGGACAAGACGGCCTTCGGAGCGCGGGGGAGGAACTCGCACGCCATCGACGCAGCGCGGGTAGAGGCGGTGCGCCGCACCGTGGAGGAGGTGCTGGGGGGCGACTTCAGCGAAGGGGAGTTCCGGGCCGTCTACGACGAGCTGAATCAATCCCAGTATCACCCCTTCACCGCCGACAACCAGGACTACCTGGCCTACATCTGCCTCATGGTCAGCGGCGGGGTCTACGACTTCGCCCAACTGCTGGCTGACCTTGAGGCCCGGCGTCTTTCCACCTTCGCCCAGTTCATCGAGGCCTGTGCTGGGAGGGCCATTGGCGATGAGTTAGCCCCTGTCCACCGGGAGGTCTACGCCAATTTTCAGCGGGGCGACCCCACCCCTTTCAAGAGCTTTCGCTACCGGGAGTACGAGGAAACGGTGAGGCGGATGGATCGCTTGCCCGACGAGGTGGGCGAGGAGAGGATTCTTGCCGAGGAGATTGTCATCACGCGGGAGGTGACCGACGTTTGTCGTTTCTTGCAGGGAAGGGGCATCCTGCTGTTTGGCCTAACCGACAAGCCCGACGAGTCCTCCATCCCCCGGCCGGAGCTGGCTCAGAAGGGATACTTGCCCCTGCACAGGGTCACGATGAAGGTGGTGGGGAATGCTATCTACAGGGATCTCGTTCATCTCACGTAGAGCGCGTAAGTTTGCCACAGCGGATAGACAGCGGATCATCGGATAACCGCCCCCCCATTCGCTTATCCGCTTGCATCCGTTGCCTCCACCACCGCTATTTCCTCCTCGGTCAACCCACACAGCCTGTACACCAGTGCATCAATCCCTGCGCGTCGGTGCTTTGGATCACGAAACAAGCGAAACCCCACGAAAAGCACGAAACCCTTTCGCGCCTTTCGCTGCTTTTCGTGTCATTCGTGATCCAAACCCTTCACCACCGCGATTTCTTCCTCCAACAACCCATATAGCATGCACACGATCCGATCAATGAGCCGACCCGTGGCTTCGATACGATCACTGCTGTCAGGCTTGCCACTGTGGGCAAACCGGGAATGCAGTTCGGACATGGGGATGGACACGGTGTCTGTGATGTGGACGACGCTCTCGCACATGACTGACAGAACTCCTGTTCCAAGCTGGGCAGCGGATGGAAAACATAAAACGGATAAGCGAATAGCCGCAACTAGACGAGGAGATCCTTCACAGATTCGATTTGTCTGAACCAATCGGCAAAGAACACTTTGATTCGGTCTTGGTCTGCTTTTCGGAGTGGATTGTGATGGTCTACGGCGTTCCTCGACCTCGCAATCTCGTCTATTCGCTCTACGGCCCATGATTGAGAAGGAAATAAACCCTCAAAATCCGACCATAGTGCCTGAATAATCGAGGT
>CAZQDO010000343.1:0-6541 GCA_964592085.1 uncultured Anaerolineae bacterium
CATTGAACTCTACGACGAGGCCGCCCGAATCTACCAGAGCCAGGGCCGGCTGGTGGATCAGGCCAAATCCCTGGTAGGTAAGATTGGAGCGTTGTCCTATCTGGGCCGCTACGTTGAGGCCCTGGAAATCGGAGAGTGGGTTAGCCGCATTCTGGAAGAGCATGACGAGTGGCAGGTCTTGGCAGTGCTGACCATGAACCTGGGCAACGTTCACAGCCGCGTTGGTGATGACGCCAGATCCTTGGAGATGTACGACCGGGCCACGGCGCTCTACCGGCAGCTAGAAGCGGAAGGGGAGCCCCTTTGGCTGCTGGTTCAACAGAACCGGGCCATCGCTCTACGCAATCTAGGCCGATTCGAAGATTCAATCCAGGCCAGCCACACGGCCTGGGAAGGCCTACGCAGCCTGGGTCAAAAGGTCGAAGCCGCTCGGGCTCGGCAAAATCTGGCCCTTACCTATTTCCTACTGGGACGCTACAACGAGGCGCTCGAGCACCTCAATCAGGCGAGGGACGTTTTCCTGGCCGACGGGCGCCAGCACGACGCGATGCGGGCCGAGTCGTTCATCAGCGACTGCCTGCTCCAGTTGCGCCGCTTCGGCGATGTTCTGGAAAAGTGCCGTCGGGTAAGGGGTTTGTTTGCCGAGTTGGGCGCGCGTCGCGTGGTGGCCCAGGCAATCGTCAACGAGGCGGTGGCCTACGCAAAGCTGGGCCGCTACTCCGAGGCGTTAGTCTCGCTGGCCGAAGCTCGTCGGATATTTGAGGAAGAGGGCAACATTACCTGGGTTGCCTGCACCGATCTGGAAAAGGCCACCGTGCTGCTGCAGCAGGACCGGTGTGATGAGGGCCTGACCGTGGCCGAAAAATGCATTGCCATTTTCGGGTCCCACGGTCTTCCGGTCGAGGAGGCCCAGGCCCGCCTGGTCGCCGCGCGGGCCGCACTTGCTTTGGGCCAGTATGACAAAGTCCGCCGCTTGGCAATGGAGGCCCTGCACATCGGTGAGACCAGAAACGTCCCCACCTTGACCTACCAGGGTCATCAGCTCCTGGGAATGCTGGCGGCGGCCCGTGGGGATCGGCAGGAGGCCCTGGCAGCACTCGACCGGGCTCTTGACGCGATCGAACGGCTGCGCGGCCGGCTGATGGTCGAATTTCGGGCAGGCTTCTTGGAGGACAAAGAGGAGATCTACCAGGACGCGGTCGGACTGTGCCTGGATCTCAACCAGCCCCGGCGGGGGCTGGAGTACGCGGAACGGGCCAAGTCGCGTGCCCTGCACGACCTGTTGGCTTACCGCCTCGATTTGGGCATCCAGGTGCGTGATGAGCGGGACAAGCCCATCGTGGAGGAGCTCGTGTGCCTGCGAGCCGAGCGGGACCGGTGGTACCGCCGCTGGGAGGGCGACGCGGAATCCAGACAGCGGGGCTGGGTCTCGTCGGAGGGCGATCGCGGACGGACGCGGCAGAAAGTCCTGGTCCTGGAGAAGCGAATCACCGATCTGTGGCACCGGCTGCTGATCCGTAATGCCGACTATGCCCGCGATGCTGCCCTATGGACCATCCGCACGGAACCAGTACAACCCTATCTGACCCCTGATAGCATCCTAGTGGAGTTCTTTGTTGTCCACGGGGAACTGGTCGTCTTCCTAGTGACAGCCGAGATGGTGCGGGCGCGACGCCTGGTGAGTGACCTCACGCAAATTCAAACTCTGACGCGGCTCCTGTGGCTGAACCTCAAGGCGGCTTCCAGGAGTAGACCGAGTCAGGCATCCACGCTGGCACCCAATGCTCGAGGCATTTTAGGACGATTGAATGAGCTCCTGATAGCGCCCCTGGCCGACGAATTGGAGTCCTTCCACCGCTTGATCATCGTGCCGCATGGCCTGTTGCACTACTTACCCTTCCACGCTCTGCACGATGGCACCTCGTTCCTGCTGGAGCGACACGAGGTCAGCTATCTTCCCGGCGCCAGTTTCCTGCGCTACTGCCAGGAGGCCCAACTGGCGGACTCAGGGCTGTTCGCCATCGGCCATTCCTTCGGTGGCCGATTGCCCCACACGGTGCAGGAGGCTCGCGCGGTGGCAGCGATCTTCAATGGACAGGTGTTCCTGGAGGACCAGGCCACCCTGGTGGACGTCCAGCGGGGCGTTCCCGATTGCCGCACGCTCCACGTCGCGGCCCACGGCGACTTCCGGGCCGATAACCCCCTCTTCTCTGGCCTGGCCCTGGCGGACGGCTGGCTCACCACCCTTGATATCTTCAACCTGCGTCTCAAGACCTCCCTGGTCACCCTCAGCGCCTGCCAGACGGGGCGCAACGTAGTAGGCGGCGGGGACGAGCTCCTAGGACTGATGCGCGCCTTTCTCAGTGCCGGCGCTGCTTCTCTGGTGCTTAGCCTGTGGGCAGTCGATGACCGTTCGACGGCACAGCTCATGGAGAGGTTCTACCGCAACCTGGCTGACGGCCAGACCAAGGGGCAGGCGCTCCGCAGTGTCCAGTTGCAGTTCCTGCGGGAGCGAGAGGGACAGGATTGGCAGGAGGGCACCGACTACAGCCATCCGTACTTCTGGGCCCCCTTCTTCCTGGTGGGGGATGCCGGACCGCTGTAGCGGGCGTCTTGTGCTCGTTGTGCTCAGAGTGTTTGTGAGGGTAGAGTTACGCGGGGAGACGACCACGGCTAAGGAAATACCCGATAATTGCACCTTTGTGAGTCGGGTCTCATCAAAGTTCACCAAGTCAAAGCGCGTTTGCTATGCCATAATGCCGGAAAACTCGCCGCGCGTTCGTTTATCATGGTGAGACTATCACGTAAGGAGGATGGACAATGATAAAGGACCCCAACTCGCAAGAAGACGAGGACCGGAGAGAGGAAAAGAACGATCTGAGAAGGTACTGGCCTGGGATAATCGTCATTCTGGTGCTTCTGCTCGTCGGGTATTTGCTCCGGCTGGTGTCAGCCAAGCCGGAGCCTGCCGTCGAATGTGTGACGGTGAACGAGGACCTGGCGCGCGCGCCAAAGAGGGTTCCCATTGCGCCTCCCTTCTTGATTGATGACCAGGTCATCGTCACCGGCCCCGCGTCCGCGGTCGAAGAAGTGCTCGACGGCTTTGACCTGATTCTGGTTAGAAAGTGCGACCTGAATTACCTGGGTGAGCCTTCGGGTCAAGAAGAACCGAAGCGACTGGATTTTCCCTTTCCAGACGATGCGCGCGGCGAGCTGACGACGCGCTTGTACCACGTCCCGGATGGACAACCCGTGGGGGAGGTCGTCGAGGCAATTAACAAGGCAGGCAGCAGCCACCACGTCTTCGCCGATCCCAACCTTCTGACAGGCCTGCGGCATGGTGTATGCGGCAACCCTGAACACTCAGACGGTGGCAGCCCCTTCGGGCCCCCAAAGCTTCTCCCTATGGGTGAGGAGGCCGCCATCAAACTGTTCTGGGAGCAGTGGGCTTTCGATGCCATCGACGCGGGTTGGTCGTTCAAAGATGAACTCAATGGGGCCGCGATCTTGCACCAAGGAGAAGGGACGCTCGTCGCCGTGTTCGACACCTCGCCCTTCCTCGATCCGTGGAATGGGACGGCGAGCGGGGGTGGGGCAGCCCCGATAGACACCCAGGAGACCGTCAAATGGGTGAACCCGACCATGGACGTGATGCCGCTGGCGCTGAAGGTCTCGTACCCCGAGATGGTCAACGTCCTGACAGCGCCTCAGGGACTCGCCAAAATTGACCCCAACGCGGCCACCGACGTGCGCGACCACGGCCTGTTTGTGGCCGGGTTGGTCCACGCCGTGACCCCCGCGAGTGAGCTCCGCTTGATCAGGGTGCTCAACGAAATCGGCTGCGGCGACCTCTTCACGCTCAACGAGGCCCTGGGACGCTTCGCCGGCGAAGTGAAAAGGGAACGCGGGACGCTGGAAGGCGTCGTCATCAATCTGAGCCTGGGTGTCCTCAATCCCGAGGCAGGCGTCATTCTGGCCGAGTGTGGGCCAGAGGACCCGGAAAACGACATCGTGTCGCTGTGCACCACGCTATCCGACGCCTACCACGAGGGTGCGGTGATCGTGGCAGCGGCAGGGAACGAATCGGCCGGCCTGTCCTCACCGCTGCCGCCGCAGATTCCCGCAGCGTATGAGTTCGTTATCGGCGCAGAGGCCAGCAACGCCAATGGCGACCGGGCGTGCTTCTCCAATGCAGGGGATGTGTTGGCGCCCGGCGGCGAGGGTGGTACCGTCGGTACGCAACCTTGTGCCTCCACGGTTGAGGACTGCTCCGGCGATTGCGACGGGGCCGTCATCAGCCTGGTGCTGTTCCCACCCAAGGCGGACGCCTACTGGCCCACCCATTATGGCTACTGGAGCGGCACCTCGTTTTCCGCGCCGCTGGTCAGCGGGCTGGCCGCCCTGACTCTCCAGGCAGGGGCGAAGCCAGCCGGTGCGGACGGCGTGTCCGCGACCGCATGGCCGAACCCGGTCTCGGTGACCACGGCCATCCACTGCGGGATCGTCCCCACGCCAGACGGCGTGATCAACGTGCCGGCTACGCTACTTGACTGCCTGCCCTAGCTTTCCTGAAGCGACGCGGGCAGTGACAGAACAAGCCTCCAGGGTGTCCACCTGGAGGCTTGTTTGCTTTTCCTGTGATTCGGTACGTTGGTTCAGATCAGGAACCTTCGTCAATGAGTGGCCCGGCTTTAACGTTGGTCTTTACTTTCACGTTCCTCACCTCCCGTCCAGTTGCCTCTGTTGGCCAGAGAAGCACGGTGGCTCCTCCGGCCGTTGCCACACCCGATTACCTGGCCGGCACCG
The DNA here is from genome assembly GCA_964592085.1 of uncultured Anaerolineae bacterium. GTDB lineage: Bacteria > Chloroflexota > Anaerolineae > VGOG01 > VGOG01 > CAZQDO01. The sequence continues at coordinate 4,807 of CAZQDO010000343.1, forward strand.
GCTCCTACGAACCCTCGTCCGTGACGGTCGGCCCAGCCTTGACGTTGGTCTTGACCCTCATGTTCCTCACTTCCCTCCGAGTTGCTTCTGTTGGCCAGAGGAGCACAAAGGCTCCTCCGGCCGTTGCCAAATCTAACCACCCTCGATACAGTCCGGCCCAGCTTTGACGTTGGTCTTGACCTTCACTGCTCTCACCTCCCTTCAAGTTGGTTCTGTTAACCGGGGGAACGGTGAAATGTCCCCCGTTGTCGTTATCGGAGCGAGTTCACGGATAGGCGATGACGAGGAGAGTGGGCGCCCGTTCGAGGACGCAGTGCAGCGCCCGTTGGAGGTTCTCGGCATCGAGCGCCCCAAAGCTCTCGTCGAGAATGAGCAGGTTTGCCCCCTGGAGCAACGCCCGGGCGACGTAGAGACGACTCTGCTCGCCGTGAGAGAGCCGCCAGCCGGTCTCGCCCACTATCTGCAAAAGCCCGCCTGGCATCCGGTCGAGCAGTTCCCCCAGGCCCAGTTCACGACACACGGCTTCGGCTTCTTCGAGATCCTCGCGCCGCGGCGGCCAACAGCGTCCCATCAACAGGTTGAAACCAAAGGTTTCCGTCAAGACGTGGTTCTCGTGGAACTGGGGCGCAGCCGCCACGCGCTGTCGCCAGCGCTCGCCCCCCCACGTCTGACGGTCGAGCCCCCCCAGCAGGACAAGGCCGGACGCCGGGTCGCGCAGGCCGGTGAGAAGCGAAACCAAGGTGGACTTGCCGCTACCGGAGGGACTTTCGAGAAGCAGCCGGTCTCCCTTGTGGACCTGCAGGCTGCAACCCCGAAGGACAGGAGCGCCGCGATCGTGGTAGCGGAAGGTCAAATCCTGTGCATCGAGCACCGGCTGACCATCCTCCGAGCGGCTCGCATCCGAGTCCTGCGCGAGGGCGAAAGCTGGCGAGCCTACGACCTCCGGGCGGGCCGCTGCATGGAACAGCGGCGCAGCCTGCTGCCAGGCAATTGCCGCACCCGTCACCTGCAATAGGCCCTGGGCCAACTTTTTCAGGGCACGATAGGCGAGCAGAGTTCCGCCGAGGCCGACCGCAATCGCCGCCGGTGAGCCTCGGCCGGTGATAAAGGCGGGAGCAAGGCCAAGCAGGCCCAGAACCAGCCAGCCGCGTGGTACCAGAGCTACCACCCACGTCGTGACGCGGTCCATGGAGCCCGATAGATCCAGGTAGCCTTCCAGGGCCTGATCTTCGCCATCGTGCCAGCGTTCGCGCCTCTCCTGGGCAAGACGGGTTCGATGTCCCACCATCCGCTCGACGAGATCGTGCGTCATCGTGAGGCGCGCCTCGGTCCAACGACGGCGGCGCCAAAGGTACCACCACCCGATGAGGACTGTAATCGCCACCCAGCCGAGGAGCAGGAAAGCATGGAGCCCTCCCCCCGCACCGGTACCAAGAACCGCCGTTGCCATGAGAATCTCTATCCCCGCGACCAGGCCAACATATCCGCCACCCAGCGCCATGTACTCGACGGCCTGGGCCTCGAGAACTTGTCCAAGCAGTTGGCCAGCGCCTTTGTGCCGGATCTCCTCTGGATCGAGTCGCAATGCCCCGTAGAGAAGCCTCCGCTTGAGCAGTCCCCCCGCACCAACAGTAAGCAAGCCCTGCGACCAGGTCGCAAGCAGCCGGACCGGCACCAGGGTCAGCAAAAGCAAGACCCAGGCGATAAGCCACTCCCTGTCGAGGCGTCCCTGAAG
>CAZQDO010000344.1:0-6529 GCA_964592085.1 uncultured Anaerolineae bacterium
GCAGGCGGCCCTCGGCCACCGCCTTGGGGAGCGGCTCGCCCCGCGCCAGGGCCAGATAGAAGTGGCGGGCAAACTCGACCGCGGCCCTGTCCGGGACGCTGACCTGCATCCCTACGGCCAGCGGCACGCCGGCCCGCAGCAGGGCCGGAGCCGCTCCAGCCCACACGTCGCCGCCCACCGCCGCCGTCTGGCAGGCGTTCAGGACGGCCAGTCGCACCCGGCTATCGTGCAGGACGGGGGCCAGCTCGTCGGCAGCCACCAGGGACTCGCCGCCGTACTCGTCCTCGAAGGAGAGGTAGCCCTTTGGCGGCGGGAGTGGCTCCTGGCATTTGCCGCACTCGGTCATCTCCGGGGCGTTCAAAGCTCCGCAGCTCTGGCAGCGGGCCGCAAAGCAGCCGTGCCCCACGAAGTGCAGGACGTGGTAGTCGCCGCCTCGCACGGCCTCGATCAGGGTCTCGAAGGTGGGCGGGCGCATGACGTCCACCACCACCGCGGCCTGCTCCAGGCTGCGCAGGCCGTGGAGCAAGGCCCTGCGCTCGGCTGCGGTGCTGAGCGGGACGGCCCCCGCTGGCTGGGAGATGCACACCAGCACCCGCAGGGGCAGGTCTCCCTCGGCTCTCGTGGGCGGGATGGCTCCCTCTGGATAACGGCTGAGGGCCAGCAGATCGTCTCGCACCAGGAAGGCACCTTTTTCGCGCAGAAGCTCCCAGGGCAGGGCGGCTGGTCTTTCTGCGCCCGACCCAAAGCGCAGCTCGGCGTGGAGGGGCTGGCGTCTCTCGCGGGCCAGGGCCAGCATGGTGTTGAGGGCCATCTTTACTGGCTCGTCGGCGGTCAGGGCGGAATACAACTCCTCCCCGATGGTTTCGTGCAGCCTGTGGAGGCGGTTGTGGCGCAGCACGCCGGCCGCTTCGAGGGCCTGGCGCTCTTCGGGAGAGAAGCGCTCGAAGCGGAAAGGGCCGGGCTCCAGGGCACGCCGCATGGCCCGCTCCGTCGTGGCGTCGAAGGGCGGGCGGAAATGGCCCCTGGCCTCTCCGCTGGCCTCCGCTTCCAGGAAGATGGTATAGTCATCTCCTTCGGCGGCCTGGAAATTCAGCGATAGTTTCAAGGGTGTTGAGTTCACGTTCATTTTCTTCCTAACCTGTTGACCGTTCGCACTCTGCCAGCACCTCCGCCGCATCCACCTGGCCCCAATGGTAGCCCATCTCGACGCTCATGCTCCGGGCGCGCTCCGCCTCCGCTCGCGCCGCCGAGACATCGCCCACCGCCAGGTGCGCCCAGGCCAGCCCGACGCGGATATCCGCCTCGTAGATGCGGTAGCCGCTTTCAACAGCATAGCCCAGCGCCTCGTTCAGGTCGCTGAACGCGGCCGCAGCATCCCGCAAGTGCCGCGCCGCCCAGCGCCCCCACCCCAGCAGCGCCTCAATGAGCGTTGCGCGATCAGAAATGCTCCGCGCGATTTTGAGCGCTTCGTCGTAATGCTCACGGGCGCTCTCGTGCTGCCCGGCATCGGCCTCCAGGTCGCCGAGGACGCAGTGACATTGGCTGATAAAGTTGGCCCAGTGATTGCGTTCACAAGTCTTCAGGTTCACCTCCGTGACCCGCCGAGCATAGGCCGCTTCGCCCGCCCGCCGCAGGTAGTTGGCGTGCTGGATGCCACCCAGGCTGTACAGGTAGCGCTTGGTCGGGTCAATTTCCCGCTCCAACGCCTCTGCCTGTTGGAAGGTCTCGCCCGCCGCCTCCACTTCGCCGCGCAGGTAGGCGGCCCACGCCTGGCAGGCCAGCGAAAAGCATTCAAGCTGCTTATCCTCCGCGCGACGGGCCAGGTCCAGCGCTCTGCGGGCAGCTTCTGCGCTAGCAACGAGCGCGCCGAGGTGAGCACGTAGAAGCGCCAAGCTCTGGTAGCCAATGCTGGCGTTGACCCAGTCTCCCATGCCCAGGGCCACCGCATTTTTGCGCTCAAAGAACGACGGCGCTTCGCCCAGTCGCCCCAGATTCATCAGGCAGAGGCCGACTTCGTTCAACATCCAGCGTTTGCCGCGAGGATCGCTCTCCAGCGGCTCCTGGGTCGTGTCGCCGTCGGGGAATAATTTCAGCATCAGCGCTAACGCAATTTCCCAGGCACCGAGTTCATCAACCAACATCCGGCGGTCACCTTTGTAAATACGCTCCCAGCGGATACGCTCCGCCTCATCATAAGCCCCGGCGCGGCAGGCATGGTGTACCGCTTCGATCACGGGAGCCAGGTCGTCCAGCGTGGGGTTTTCTGGCGTATCCCCGGCGATAGAGAGATGGTAGTCCTTGATGCGTTCATGCACCGCCTGAATCTGGGAACGGTTCGCCTCTCCCAGGCGCTCTGAGTAATGGGCGCGGATCAGGGGGTGCGCCGTGTAGTGGCGCTCGCGCCGGTCGTAGCGCAGGAGGCGGTACGCAACCAGGCGCTCGACCATGGCCTCGAATGCCGCATCGTTCAGGGCGGTGAGGGGCGCGTTGAGGGCTTCGGGGCCCATCTCTGCCCGGAATACTGGTGCAAAGGCCGTCTCTTTGATAAGTGTGCGGAAGGCGCTGAATATCATCAGGAAGGCGCGCTCGGCATCCGTCAGATGCTCGTCGTAGCGGCGCAGCACGCGGTGGACTCGCTCGTAGCGGGCTTCGTCCGCCGTCGGCGGGGGGATTTCTTTGATGTAGGCCACATCACCCCCGTACAGGTCGGCCAGGTAAGCACCCAGCAGGCTCAGGATCAGGGCGTGGCCGTCCCAGTCGGAGACTACCTTGTCCAGCTTTTCATCATCGCCTTTGACGCCCACCTTGCGCAGCAGGGCGCGCCCGTCCTCTTCGCTGAGGCGGGTCACGTCGCGGTGGGTGTAGGTGGTGTACTCCATCAGGTCGAGCAGCGGGGCGCGGCTGGTGAACAGGCAGAAAGAATCGTGCTCCGGCGCAGCGAGGAAGCTCAGAAAATCGCGCAGGTCGGTGTTGGTGAGCAGGCCGTACTGGTCGCCCTCCTGGTGCTGCATCACCTCCAGCCCGTCCAGAATGAAGAGATGGCGCCCCCTGGTCAGCATGGCAGCGATGAGGTGCGCCCGCGCGTTGGTCGATGGGTACTCACGCGGGTCGATGCGCCCGCTGCTCATGTACTTCAGCGCGGCCTCAAAGAACTCGTCCACGTTACGCCTCTCGTAGAAGCCCCACCAGAACACGCCGTCGGGCTGAGGCTGCGACTCGTCTTTTAGCAGGTCGTCCAGCCAGCGGCGGGCCAGGCTGCTCTTGCCCTCGCCGCCAAAGCCGATGAGGCCGGTCACCCGGCAATCCGGGTTGGCCCAATCTTCGCTGATGGCTTTAAGCAAGTCCGCCCGCCCGACCCATTCCGGGAGCGGGGCCGGGGCATTGTTCAGGGCGATGCCCAGGTCGGAGGCCACCGCCGCCCGCGCCGCTTCGATGTCGGTTTTGGGTTGGAGGGCCGGGCGCTTCTCCAGGGGATCGTCTCGCAGAGGCAGGTTGAGTGGGTCGAAGGTGAGGACGCGGGCGTTGACGGCCCAGGCGGTGTCGCGGTGCTTAGCGGAGAAGCGCGATAACCAGGTCTCGGAGATAATGCCTATCACAAGGTTACGTTCAGTATCCAAAACCCCCGCGCCGCTCATGCCCTGACCGATCTGACTGGACTCCAGTTGTACAGGGTCAGCCTGCAAATTCCGTCCTTCTGGGCATTCGACACAGCCTATGATCGTCCCCCTGGCGTATGCGGCAGGATAATGATCCAGGGAACAATAGCCATAGCTGTTCCGCTGTCCCCAGCACGGCGATCTGTTCCGGGCCAAGGGGTACCGGGCTGCCCACCAATTGCAACAAAACCACGTCGTCATCGTGCTGGCGAAAGCAGGTTGCCACCGTCGCCCGCCGCGATTTGTCCTCGCCACCGCGCGTCTGCGGGAAGTATACCCCTACCTCTGCGCCGTTTGCATGGCGGGGATGCACGCCCAGCGCCGCCTCCACGACGTGGGCGCAGGTCACGATCTGACCATCCATCGAGACGGCGATGCCCGTGCCGACAATCTGGTCCATCCTGGCATCACGTATCTGCACGGTGAAATCTCGTAGCTTCTGAGTCCGAACCTTAGCAGAAGTTGCATCCATAGTCTGGCCTTTTGTCTTTTCACGCTCCCAGGTTGCGGATTTTTCGGTGATGTCGATAGGGGATAGGCTAACCTATCTCACGACGGGTCAGGGGGTGAGCATAAGTGGCCGGAGCTTTGCTCATTATCGGTGGTGTTCTCGATGGCCTCACGGATGTCTTCGGGGTCGGGGTCAGTGCCAGCCTCAGAGATGGCTTGCAGCAAAATGTGGAACGCATCCCAGGCGTATCCGCCAAAGAGGTCGGCGTTGCGATCATACTTCTCTCCAAACATGGTGGAGAATTCCAGCAGCACCTCTTTTTGAGGGTCGTCGTCGGGCAGCAGATCATTGACCACCAGCAGTTTCCCGACCGGGAAGATAACGCCGTAGGCAGCATCTCCGGCATAATGGATGAATTCATCGATGAATTTCCTGTCGTTGACATAGCCGAGCAAAAGGGGAATTTCCATACCCATCATGTTTTTGGCCACCATCGCCGAGTCATAACTGGTGCCCCGCCAGCAAATGACCGCCTGAGCCTCCATCAGTCCAAAAGTCCCGTCTACCACCTCGATGCCTGCGGACTGGAGCATGATTTGCTCGTCTCCGCTTTCGCCGCAAACGTCGTTGACAAATGCGACCCTTTCGATGCCATGCCACTTCAGGTAGTCTATGATCTTACCTACAGCGCTCCCCTGGGGTGCCGTCTTGAAAACCCACTCCTCTTCAGCGATATAGATACCGGGGGCCATAGAGATAAGCGGGATTCTGTACTCCTCCGCCACGTTTACCGCAGCCCAGTGGGTACTGGAGCGGCTGGGGCCGATGATAGCCAGCACATTCTCTCCCCGAATCAGTCTTTCAGTAGCCATGGCCGCCATGTCTGGCTCGCCGGCTGTGTCCCCCATAATCAACTCGATGGAGCGTCCTTTTACCCCGCCTTCTTTGTTGATCTCCTCTTCGAGCATCTGCAAGGTTCTGATCTGAGATTCGCCCACGGACGCGAGCGCGCCAGTGAGGGGGGCAATAACGCCGATCCTGAACGGTGCCTGAGCCTGAATAGGAGCAGTGCTCAGGATGAGTCCCAGTGCCATCAGACCAATCAGCAAAACCTGCACTCCTTTGAAAAACATGGTTGTCCTCCTTGTTGCACCGAAAGGTGTCTTCTACGAAAGATTGTTCCCCACGCCGAGCGGTGCTTCTGACACGCACATTGTTCCCGTGCGGCCGTAGGGTGCCGCCTGTGTTCTGATAGTGGCGAGGCTGTTGATCCGCTCGGTTCCCTGGGACACCCACTCCCTCGGTGAGTGACATCACTTCAGGAGGTTTATACTCTATGAACGAATCAACCCTCTGTGTGGGCGTCGATGTCCACCAGAACACTTTGGTGTTGTACCCCCTGGACAAGACTAGCGGACAGCCAGTAGGCCGCCGCCCGTTCACCCTTCTCATCGGCGTCGGTGACGATCCAAAACCGTTCGTAAGAAGCCAACACAGATCGCCACCTCTCTGCCAGCCGCCGACCAGCTTTAGCCAGGGTGAGCACATCGGCACTGGCATGTATTTGGGCTTCCCTCTGGGGTATTGTTTCGTCTTCCGCTGGGCAGTTCTGACGTTCACGCCCCACAGGTCGCCCCCGGCCAGCCAGGAAATGGTAGCGCCTCTCTCCACGCGCAAACCATAACATTCCCCATCCTCCGGACAAAAGCCGATCTGCCAGCCTCTTTTTGTGGCATTATATCACAGCCGCAAAGACTCCGCCAGTTTTAGGTGAGTTCTTGCGTGGGAAGTCGGGCTGTACACTGGCCGGGGGGAAAGAAGGGCATTGCCTGGTGGGACCGATAGATGGGCATCTTTTCGGGCCGGCGGGGCTGTGTGGACAAGGAAAGAAACCTAGGCCAAGCCGGGGCCGGAGCGGCAGAACTGCTGTTACCCTTCCTCCGGTTCTATCCACAGATTTTCTGGGCCATATATATGCTCCAGAAAACGCTGGAAGCGGGTGGGTTTTTTCAGCCCTCGATCATTCGCAACATCCCGGACGTACTGATACAAATTCTTTATATCTCTTGCTTTTAGACTTAGGAAGCGTCTATGCACACCCTCTTCCGCCCGGGTGATGTCAAAGTATTCTTCTGCAATTAGTTCATCGTAAGTAAGAGAGAGGGTGATATGCTCCACTGCTTCATCCAAACTTTCGCAATCCAAAGCGATCCATGCTTCCAACATCTCCGCCTTGCCTAGTATGCTCCAGAAGGGAAGCCGCGCTTCTATTTTCCTCTCCTTTTCGGCCATCGGGGGTTCGGGACCACAGGCCGGGAGCAGGTATTCTTTAGGAACTACCTTATATACCCGCTGGAGAGCTTCTTCTATTCTATCTTTCCTGTCTATGTAATAGTGGAGCCATCCCAAGTTGGTCCAGGCC
>CAZQDO010000345.1:0-6507 GCA_964592085.1 uncultured Anaerolineae bacterium
GTGGCCAGCAGCGACACCGCGACGGCCGGCGAGTGGATCACCTACACACTGACGGTGCACAACGCCGGCCCATCGGTGGCCCAGAGCGTGCAGGTGACGGACCAGCTACATTCCGACGTGTCTTTCGCCAGCGCCACCCCCGGTTACAGCGGCCCCAATCCGCTGGTGTGGAGCATCGGCGCGCTCAACCCCGGCGAGACCCGCGTGTTCACCGTTACTGTGCGGGTCAACACCGACGTCGCCGAGGGCACTTTGATCCGCAACACGGCTTCGGTTGGCAGCAGCACGCCCGATCCGGTCTCATCCAACAATGAGGACGACGCCACGACGCAGGTCTTCGGCTTGGCCGATCTTGGCATCACCAAGGAAGCCAGCCACGATCCGGTGGTGGCCGGTGAGGCCCTCACCTACACCATCACGGTACACAACGACGGCCCGTCCGTGGCCACCGACGTGGACGTCAAGGAGCTTCTGCTGCCTGGACTGACGCTGGATCAGTTGCTGACCAGCCAGGGCGCCTGTGCTGGCACGATCTGCCAGCTCGGTGAGGTGCCGGTGAGCACCACCGTGGTCATCACCGCCATCACCACCGTGGACCCGAGCCTGGAGGCAGGCACCCAGCTCACCAACACGGCCGTCGTCTTCAGCGACACGCCGGATCCCAACGAGGATAACAACACCGCCGTGGTGACAGTGACCGTCGAGACACTGGCCGACCTGCTCCTCGACAAGTCTGCATCGGATGACATCGTGACGCCGGATAGTGGGCTCAGCTACACGATTGTGGTCACCAACGCCGGCCCGTCGGACGCCAGAGGGGTCATCGTCACCGATACCCTGCCGGTGAGCGTGACCTACGTCAGCAATACGGATTCCTGCAGTGAGGTAGCGCCCGGTGAGTTGGAGTGCAATCTGGATACCCTTCCGGCTGGTGGCTCGGTCACTTTCAGCATCAGCGTCACGGTGAACAGCGATGCCAGCGGCATCATCACCAACACCGCTCGCGTCCACAGCGACGAGCCCGATCCCACGCCGGGCAACAACGAAGACACCGCGAGCGTCCTGGTTGTGAGTGGCCCCTTCATCGAAGCGGAGAAGCGGGATTCGCTGTTCGACGACGCCGACGGCAATGGCGTGCCCTCCGCCGGTGACACGCTGCTGTACCGGATCACCATCGTCAACTACGGCACCGGCCCTGCTACGGACGTCAACTTCACCGACACACCCGATCCCTACACCGCCCTGATCACTGGCTCTGTCCAGACCGATCAGGGAACCGTCACCAGTGGGAACGGGCCAGGGGACATCAGCGTGGCCGTGGACGCGGGCACGATTCCGGGCTTCGGAGGTAGCGTAGCCATCTCCTTCACCGTCGTCATCAGCGATCCGCTGCCGCCGGCCCTGACCTATGTGTCCAACCAGGGCACTGTCATCAGCGTTGAACTGCCCGACGAGCCCACCGATGATCCGGATACGGTGACAGATGATGACCCGACCGTGACGCCTCTGCCCCACCCCGGCATCGCCTTGACCAAGACCCTGGAGAGCGATGATCCGACGTACGTGGCGGAACTGGTCACCTTCACCATCCGCATCACCAACACCGGCAACACCACTCTGGTCACCGTACCGCTGACGGACACCTACGACACCGCGTACTTCACCTTCTTCAGCGCGTCGCCACAGCCAAATGTGGTCATGACCGGCACTGGTGTGCTGGTGTGGAACGACCTGACAGGCCCGCCTCCCAACGGCTTCGGCGTCGTCTTCCCGCCGCTGACCATCGTTTCGGTGCAGGTGGTGCTGAGGGCCATCCACTACACGCCCGAGGGTGTGAGGGCCGAAAACAGGGCCATCGTGGACAACGTGGAGGACAATCTTGGCGAGCCGCTGCCCGAAGTCCGTGATGAAGATGGCGCAGATGTGACCATATTGCCCAACGTGGAGATCTTGAAAGAAGCCGAAGGAGGGCCCTTCGCAGTAGGTGACGAGATCACCTTCACCATCCAGATGACTAACGTCGGCACGGCTGACATTGTCACGCTGCCGCTGACCGACACGTATGACCCGGCCTACCTGAGCTTCGTGCGGGCCGTTCCGTCTCACGACCACTACGTCCCAGGGACCATCGAATGGGACGACCTGACCGGGCCGCCCCCCAATGGCTTCGGCGCCTCCCTGCCGCCCGGCAACAGCTTCACCGTGCGGGTGGTGTTCACCGCCGTTGCCGCTGCCGACACCGTCACCAACACCGCCATCGTGGAGAACGGCCTGGATGCCAACGGCAATCCGGTGAACGGTTTCGATGATACGACCCTCCCCATTGGCGAGGAGCCAACCCAGGCCGTCCTTCGGTTCTTCACGGCGACGGCATCCGACAACGACGTTACGCTGGTGTGGGAGACCATCACCGAAATAGACAACCTGGGCTTCAACGTTTGGCGCAGCTCGCAGTCGCAGACCGGCTACCAGCGCGCGAACGACGCCTTGATCCCCAGCCAGGCGACGGGCATGGGCGGCGCCCATTACGAGTTCGTGGATCGGGACGTGCCAGATGGCAGATGGTTCTACAAGCTGGAGACCATCTCGATGACTGGCCAGACCAGCGGCTGGCATGGGCCGGTTTCTACCCAGGTGGGAGAGGTGGTGATCTGGTCAATCTACCTGCCCTGGGTGGTGCGCTAGCCTGGAGATTAGAGGTTGGAGGTTGGATGCATAGCAGAGCGAGTTGGGGGCGTTGGAAACAACGGAGTGTGATTGGCCTCACCCTTCTGGCGTTCCTCATGGCTCCCTGGCCATCGTATGGACAAGCAGTTGCGGCAGACCTCCGCCTGCTGGCATCGAGCGAGCAGGCCATCATCGTCGAGCTTCGCCTGCCGGCCTGGGAAATGACCTCACAGAAAGCTGGCGAGTTCCTGCTCGACGAGATCAATGTGCCGGGGTTCAGTTACACCTCGGAGCCAGGCACGCCTCGATTGCCGGTCAAGTTCGTCACCCTGGGCATCCCGCCCGGCGTCGAACCACAGGTGCAAGTGCTGGAGGCCGATGGGCCGCGGACCGAAACCGGCTATCAGTTAGCGGCCAATCCATCTCCGACCCTGAGCTTCGATCTGGAAACTGCTCCCTCGATAGCAACGCTGAATGAGTTGCCCCAACCACAAGTCGAGCCGGCCAGCGGCGATGCGCTCTATCCGGCCGAGTTGGCGCAGGTCATCGAGGTGGGCCGGCTGCGGAGCCAGTCCTTCGTTCAGATTCGGCTGAATCCGTTTCAGTATCATCCCCAGAAACGCGAGTTGCGCATCTATGACCGACTAAAGATTGCGGTGAAGTTCAATGCGTCAGCGCCGGAGTTGAAGGGCGGGCCGGTGGACGAGGGTCCTTTCGAGCCTGCGATCCAGGCTCTCTTGCTGAACTACGCCGAAGCGAAGACGTGGCGAGCGCTTTCACCCCCACCCCAGCCCTCCCCCTCGGAGGGGGAGGGAGGTGAACGGCTGCAGGATTTCTACACCGGCATCCGGTTCCGAATTGAGGTCAGCCAGGATGGTGTGTATGAGCTGGATCGCAACATGCTCCAGGCTCAGGATCCCACCATCGTCAACTACCTTCTCAGCACCTTTCAACTGTTCGAGGACTTCAACCTGACCCCGGAAAGTGAGGTTGCACTGGAGATCGTGGATGACGACGGCGACGACCACCTCGACTTCAAAGACCTCATCCGGTTCTACGGGCGAATACCAGATGAAGAGGAGCTGCGCTACACTGGCACGCGAGTCTACTGGCTGGTGGCGGGCCGCGAGGTGGGCAAGCGCATGGCCACCCGCAGCGGCACGCCGGGATCCGGAGCCATCCCCGACGATTTCCCCGCCACAGTCCACGCCGAGGAAAACCATAAGTATTACTGGGATCTGCCGGAGCTTGGCGGCTCCGACACCCACTGGTATTGGGAGTACCTGGTCCAGACGAATCCAAGCTCGCCGCTGCAACGGGATTACCTTGTTTCAACACCCAACGTATCCCCTGAAAGCCACACAGCCACCGTTCGCGCCAAACTGGTCAACATTTCCAGCAGTTCCGGCGTCAACCCCGATCACCGGGCGAAGCTCTACTTGAGCAATGTCGCACCGGCCACCCTCATCACGGACCAAACCTGGGATGGACAGATCGGCGTAGAGGTCGAGGGAAACGTAGCGTCGTCCAAGCTCAATTCCGGTGCGAACACGGTTCGGCTGGAGATCTATTTGCAGTCGGGCGTCATAGCCGACGCCCTCTACGTGGACTGGCTCGAGGTGGATTATCGACAGGATTTCGAGGCACAAGATGACGCGCTGACCTTCACGCGGCCAACGGGCTATTCTAAGTACGAGATCGAAGGGTTCAGTGACTCTGACGTAGGCGTCTACGACATTACAGACCCAACCGATCCGGTGCGGCTTACCGATACCCAGGTGGATTGGCAGGGAACGCTTCGCTTCAGCGACATCACACCGACGGCTGAGAAGTACATCGCCGTGCTGCTCCAAAAGCCACCCCTGATGGAGCCTGACAGCATAGCGAGGGTTGGCGCCGGTACTGATCTAAGGGCGACTGGCAGCGGTGCCGGCTATCTCATCATCACCCACGCCGATTTCACCAGTGCCGCCAACCAACTGGCCGCCCACCGCGCCACCGATTTCACTGTCCAGGTCATCCAGATCCAGGACATCTACAACCAGTTCGGCAACAGCGTGCTGGATCCGGAGGCCATTCACGATTTCCTGGCCTACGCCGTTGACAATTGGTCGCCCAGTCCGCAATATGCGCTGCTGATGGGGGATGGCAGCTACGACTATCGCGATTATCTGAGCGAACCGCGGAACAACTACATCCCGCCCTACCAGGACATGGTTGATCCCTGGATGGGCGAAACAGCCAACGAGAACTACTACGCCGCCGTGAGTGGCGCCGACATCGTGCCCGATCTGGCCGTCGGCCGGGCACCGGTGAACACCCTGGCCGAGGCAAACGCCTTCGTTGCCAAGGTCATCGCCTACGAAGGGGACCTGGTCCTACGGGGACTACAATCCGTGCCCGACAGTGTGATGTTTGTGGCCGACAACTACGAACCTGCGCGCAATGCTGGCAATTTCCCGCGCCTCGCCGACGACCTCGCCGCAGACTGCCTGCCCGACAGCTATACCGTCCAGAAGATCTACTACAGCGAAACCCACGGCACCCCCGCCGCAGTCAAATCGGCCATCGTCAGCAACATCAACCTGGGGCAGCGGTTTGGCAACTACATCGGACACGCTGGCGTACAGCAGTGGGCGGATGAGGATTTCTTCGCCAATTCAGACGTGGATGGGCTGAGCAACGCCAACAAGTTCCCCATCGTACTGGGAATGACCTGTCTGGAGGGATCCTTCCACGACGCCACCCAGGACGCCGTAGCTGAGGAAATGGTGCGGGCGGCAGGCAAGGGGGCCATCGCCAGTTGGTCCCCCACGGGCCTGGGGGTGGCAACGGGGCACGACAAGCTCAGCCGCGGTTTCTACAACGCCCTGTTCCAGGAAAACGCTCAGCGGCTAGGTGCAGCCACCGTGGCCGGGAAGGTGCGGCTGTACAACACCGGCAACAATCTGGACCTGATTGACACCTTCACCTTGCTGGGCGATCCAGCCACCGATACCGGCATCGAGAGCGCTTGCCAGGCCGATCTCGACGACGATAGCGACGTGGACATCGCTGACATCATGCTGGTAGCCAGTCGGTGGAGAACATCTTGTGATGACCCTGATCCCGACGGCGACCCCGACACCCCCAATTACGGGGCTCAATATGACCTTGATGGCGACTGCGACATAGACATCGTGGACATCATGCTGGTGGCCGCTCGTTGGGGGGGCACTTGCGAGGCTGGCACTGACGACTGCTTGTAGCCCAAGCGGTAGAAAATAGCAGGAGGTGACAGAATGCGACGATTTGTAGCAGGGATGCTGATTTTACTTGGAATGTTAATTCTACTTGGCATGATGCCTTTCTTCTTCAGTGAGGATCCGGTATCAGCCCAACTCTCGAATGAGGGTACGACCATGGCTCCTGCCCTGGTCGGGGATACGCCGACAGTTCCTCCACCCACCGCCACACCGCTGCCTGTTGGTGGTCACCTCTCCACGGTGGATCGGGGAGCCGTACTGCAAGCGAATCTGGGCACACTGGCTGTACCGTTGGCCGCCCTGGTTATTGTGACGGGCGTCATCGGAGCCGTGTTGATCCGCCGTCGCCCCACGGCCTGAAATCAACGCCATGAACCGTCAACGTTTACGGCTGGCCTTGGTTGGCGTTTCGATCATCCTGGCCATCGGTGGATTCGCATGGATCCGTTTCGGCCCAGGCACCACCCTCTCCAATCTGACCACTCCTCGAGCCGCCATCATTGATCAGGACGGACTCACCCAGCCCAACCAGGAATTCGTCGCCCTGGCCTCCGCCATGCTGGAAGTAGCTGGCTATCAGGTAGATGTCTACAGT
>CAZQDO010000346.1:0-6502 GCA_964592085.1 uncultured Anaerolineae bacterium
GGCGTATTCGTCGCCACAGGTGTCTCAGGAGTGAAGGTAGCGGTCGGTTGCTCCGGCACAGGGGTATCAGTGGGCGTCTCAGGCATGAGGGTAGCGGTCGGCACCTCGGTCGGTATCTCGGTGGGCACTTCGGTCGGTATCTCAGTCGGCACCTCGGTCGGTATCGCGGTCGGTGTCTCAGTCGGCACCTCAGTCGGCATCTCAGTCGGAGTGGGTGTACTGATGTCCACTGCGGAGATGATGATGGGCGGCTCCTCTGTGGAAGAGACCTCATCTGTACAGGTCAAGCAAATCATGTCCTCTTTCAGATTGATGAGATCCACCTGCTCAGCGGGAATCTGATACACGCTGGCCTGCCACCTCCCCTCGACCTCCTGGGTCTGGTAAGGGTAGAACACGTAGTAGTTGTCATCTCTGGCCAGCAATAGCCGCAAGCAGAATTGCTTCTCTGCCTCCTGCGTCTGGAGAGGGGTTGTTTCCAGTAACCCCTTCTCGTAGAGGCTGATCGGAGACAGGGAGCCCCCGTCACACATGTCCTCCTGAGCGCGCGGCCTCCCCACCTGGGTCAGAAAAGTGGGTATGGCGACGAGAATGACGACCACCGCCAGCGCACCTAAACGCCGCTCCCAGAGGGCCAGGGGGTGGAACTGGCCAAAAATGCTAGACCCCTTCAGGAAAGCCAGAACATTCTCCAACCAGAGAAACGGCGATCTCACCCTCTGCAGTCCCTGGCAGAAAAGGCGGTACAGAATCCACAAAGGAATCAGGAAGATCAGCAGGAAAACGAGAAAGAGCGTCCTCTCCACAAAGGAGGGAGCAGAGAGGAACCCTTTGAAGATCCAGATGCTTTCCCGTGCCGGACTGTCCTCTCCGATGAACCATCCCCCCAGGGAGATGAGCCGGGGGAAGATAAGGGCCAACCCCGCCAGGCCGACCGCAATCAATACGATGATGGCCCCTCGGCGAACCCAGGAAGTTCCCGACTCAGGGATGACGCGGTCGCCCAGATAGGCAAACGCCAGGAAAATGATGGCGACGACGCCTAGCATCAACAGGGCGTAAAGCAGGAGCAAAAGCAACGTCAGGAAGAATCCCAGGCTAAGCCCAAACACCTGTCCGCCTTTCAGGAGGTAGTCCGGGGACAACAAGTTGAGATCGAAGCTCCAGGTGAGGCCGAACTCGTCGAAGTAAGCGGCTTTGTAGAGCCAACCCCAGACACAAACCAGGTCGGCCACCGCCAGAGCAAATATCGCAATGGCCAGAATGGTCAGAATTCTCGACCTCCGCTGAGAGGACATGAGAGGGGGCTCTTTTCCCTTTGTTCCCTCGGTCAATTCCATTACCCTGAAATCCGTTCCTGCCAGGTCAGTACCCTCCATCTTGGCGCCATCGAGCTTCGCCCCTTGCAGGTTGGCATTCCGGATGTCTGCCCATCGCAGGTCCGCGTGGGAGAGATCAGCCCAGCGAAGATCAGCCCCCTGCAAGACGGTCCGAGAGAGGTCCGCCCCTTGCAGATTCGTCCCCCGCAGATCGGCTTTCCGAAGATTGGCCCTGGCCAACAGGACACCGTGCAGATCGAACCCACTGAGGTCAACACCCGCCAGGTCCTGTCCCGACAGATCGAGACCCGTCGGGCCGCCTCTCTCCGCGATCCACCTTAGTATGGCTTCTTTTTCCATAGTTCTCTCTTTTCAGAAAGTAGTGGCGACTTCAGTCGCCCAGAACGACTAAGGCCAAACCAGTTTGGCACGTCGTCACTACCACAAGTTCTGGTCACACTCAACTGAATCTACTGAGCAGGCTAATTATGTCACTTTTTCTCCAATTTGTCAATTGGGAAGCTAATCGTCATCCGCCGCACACTATCCTCTCGCACTCTGGGCACGATGGCGATCACCAGAACGCTGATGTCATCTGATGGCCGCCCTCGATCCAGTTCTACAGCCTGCTCCAGGATGGCATCGGCCATAGCCTGGGCATCCATTCCCCCGCTGACCAGGAAATCGGTGACAAACTGAACCATATCCAGCCGCTCCCCATAGCGCTCCCCGGCGGCCAGCACCCCGTCGGTGAAAACCACCAGACAGGTGTGAGGGACAATGGGCAGCTCGGTGATGACCGGCTTGGTCCCCGGGTAGATGCCCACCGGCTGGCTGGGCTCATCCAGAGACCGCACCCCATCATGGTCAACGACGATGACGGGACAATGGCTATTCCGAGAGATGACCACGGTCCTGGTGACCAAATCCACCGAAACGACGTTGAGAGTGGCCAACACCTTGCCCCCACGATTGGCGTAAAGATAATCGTGGGCCGCCCGGGCTGCGGCGCCATCTCGAACCCCTTCGGCCAAAAGCGAGATGGCCTTGCGCGCCACCAAGTTGCTGATGGTCTTGGCCGCCCTGCCAGAGCGTTGCCCGTCGGCCAGCACCACGGAGAGCCCGCCGTGGGGACGCTCGATGACTTCCAGCGTATCGCCGCTCTCGCTGGTGGCGTATTTATGCACCTTGGCAACGGCCGCTTGTATCTCCATCTTCATAATTGGTATTATAACCCATCAATGAATTTAGGTCAAAAATTGGCGAAATCTGTAACTGCTCACCCTCCCGCAGGTTCAGAGGCGGTTCTTTGGCAGAAACAGGCTTCAACATCGAATTTGAGGTGTTGAACAAGCCATTTACGAACCTGCGGGAGGGTAGGCCGAGTAGATACCGAGATCCTTGAATTTTAGCGCTTTCTCTCTACCACTTAGTCGGCCAGAGAGCATGGCCTCTGACGCGACACGTTGGATGAGCTTCATCCGTCATCGGCATGGATGAAGCAGGAGGGGTCCTCGGCCAGGTAATCGCCGCTGACAGCCAGAGTCCGCCCCCGACAGCCGCCGCAGAGCCGCCGATACTCACACTCGCCGCAGCGACCTTTCAGGCGCTCCTCGCGCTTTCGTAGATCCTCGAAGATGGGCGCGGTGGCCCAGATGGTGGAGAACGGCGTCTCGCGCACGTTGCCGCAGCTCACCTCGATGAAAGGACAGGGCCAGACCTCGCCATTGGGCTTGATGTAGACGAAGCCGCGGCCCGCCGAACAGCCATGAAAAACAGTCTCCGCCAGACGCAGGAGCGGTCCGCTTTTGATGCCGGCCCGTTTCAGCAGGAAGGGCCAATACTGGGGGCCTGCCACCGGCTCCATGACGGCCCGGATGACGCTCTGGGCGTGGGCCATGAAGCGAATCAATCGCTCGTTGGCACCCAGGTCCAAAGCGGCGTCTTCGATGCCCTGGCCTCGTCCCACCGGCACCAGTTGATACATGATGAGAATCGCCGCCCCCAACTCATCCACCAGGGCCATCAGGGGCTCCAACTGGTCCATATTGTATTCCATGGCCGTGATGTTGATGTGCAACGGGATGCCGGCTCGACCCAGGGCGCGTATCCCCCGCAGGGCAGCCTCGAATGCGCCGGGCTGGCCGCGCACGTAGTCGTGGGTTTCGGCATCAAAGCCGTCCAGGCTCACGGCACCGATGGCCACGCCGTAGCGGCGCAGGTCACGAGCCACTGCGTCGTCAATGAGGGTGGCGTTGGTGGCCAGGGTGCTGGTGAAGCCCAGGGCCTGGGTGTAGGCCAACAGCTCGAAGAGGTCGTCGCGCACCAGCGGCTCGCCGCCGGTAAAGGCCACCATGCGAAACTCGCTCACCTCGGCCAGTTGATCGAACAGGCGCTTGGCCTCTTCGGTGGTCAGCTCGTCGGGCGCGGGCTTCCCGCCGGAGGCGTGGCAGTGGATACACCGCAGGTTGCAGGCGGACGTCATCTCCCAGACCGGGTGGGCCGGAAAGCCAATGCATCCCTGGCCCCAGGACCCAGCGGCGCCGGGGATGCACTTGACGCCATAGGTCACGATCCAGCGCGGCAACTCCCTCCAGCGCGCCAGCGCACCCACGTACAGCGCGCTCCCCAGTTGTCGGAGGATCAGGCTCGGCGGCCACCAATAGGATCGCACCTTGCGCTTTGGTTTTTCTCCCCACTCGTTCAGCCACTCGTCCATATCATAAATAGCCCACCCTCCCGCAGGTTCAAAGACAACCTGCGAGAGGTTTAAGTATCACCCCACAAGAAAAGCCAGGATGTAGGCCGCCGTGGTGCCCAAGTTCACCACCAGATTGGCGCCGCACAGCTTTTCCAGAGTGGCCCGATCCCGCCAGCGCCCGCGCACCACCAGCACGACCAGGATCACTGAGAGGGCCAGGATGGGCAGGTAGAACCACAGAGCCCGCGTGGGCACGCCGTGACCCAGAGAGAGTAGCATCGCCACCCAGCTCCCCAGGCTGATGAGCCCATAGAGTCGGGAGGCCCTCTTCGGCCCCAGACGCGCTGTTATGTTGGTCTTCCCTGCTTCCAGGTCGGCAGGATAATCGGGGAATTCGTTGAGCAGGATGACGTTGAAGATGGTGAGGCCGATGGGGACCGCCAGCCAGTGGACCAGCGGCGCAATCTCCCCCACTTGCAAATAGTAGCCCACCGCCACCGGCAGCCAGCCGTAGCAGAAAGCGATCCACAGCTCACCCCACCCCCTACTCACCCAACGCAGCGGCCGCGTCGAATAAAAGAATCCACCCAGCAGACCCACGACGGCGAAGGGGATAGTCCACGGCCCCGTCCTGTAAACCAGTTGGAGGATCAACGCCACGCCAAAAGCCAACAGCAGGCTAACCAGCGAAGCCCACAGTGCCACGCGGCGCGGCAAAAGGCCCCGCGGCAACACCTGAGAGCCTCCGGCGAAGCGGCTGGGGCCCAGGCGAGCGGAGAGGACATCCTCCGCAATATCCCAGTATTCGTTGGCATAGTAGGTGGCCAGCATCACCAGCACCACGCCCAGCGTGCCCCAGGCGAAGACATCCCAGCGGAAAGCTCCTGTCAATCGCCAGGCCAGCACCCCACCCAGGATGAAGGGCAACACTCCCACCGAGTGAAAAGGCAGCCGGGAGAGAGCTACCCAGGCCGACAGCTTCTCACCTATCGTGGACGTTTTGTTCTCCGGCATTGCCTACCTCCCTATTTTGTGGTAAAATAGTCAAGGAATAGCCAGAAACCAGGTTTTTAGAACCTTTCGTATCCAAGACGCGCCTGAAGCGGACAGTTCCGTCGCTCTGGAAAGCACAAGGCAGCGGAAAAACCTGGTTTCTCAAACGGAGCACTGAGACATGCAACCTTCAAAACAACTATGGAAAGAGCTTGTAATCGAGCTTGCGGCTTTCTCCCTGCTGGTGGCTTCCGTTTCGCTGCTGTGGAGGAACAACCTGCTCCTCTTCGTGGTCGCGCTGGTGGAGTGTCTGGCAGGGCTGGCGCTTTGGCACGACCGGCTCGACGTGAGCTTCTTCCTGATCATCGCCGTGCTGGGTTCGCTGGCGGAGGCCGTATTCGTGCGCTTTGGCGTCTGGTACTATGCCAATCCCAGCTTGCTGGGCATCCCCCTCTGGTTCCCCCTGGCTTTCGGAACGACCGGCCTGATCGGTGGGCGGCTGGCCCGCACCATTACCCAAATCTGGGAAAGAAAAGACTCAGGGGAACTCTTGAGATAGCAACTCCTTGACCAAAGCCAGTGCCTCCGCCTTCGTCTGCAATTCGCCCGCCGCCTGCGCCTCGCGCACGGCCTCCAGAAGCTCGCCAATCTGAGGTCCCTCTTTCAGGCCAAATTCCTCCATCAGGTCGTGGCCGCTGATCAGCTTGGGCGGGGAGATGACCTTTTGGTGACGTTCATAATAATTGGCCAGCATCGAAGCCACGAACTCCACTCGCTTCCGCCAGCGAGCCATCCTGAGATTTGGCCCCCAGGTCGCCAGGTGATCGGCTAGATAGAAAAGCAAGGTATCCACTCCGGCATCGCCCGTGTCGCGGAAGAAACGATAGACGGCGCGCCTGGTGACCACCTCCTGCCCAGCCAAAAGAGGGGGCCGCATGTGGTTGGCCACGATGGTTTTGGCAAGGGCCACCTCGTTCCCACCAAAGCGCAAACGCCTGAGAATGGCCGCCACTACCTCTGCTCCTGCCTGCCCATGACCGTAGAAATGTATGCTCCCCTCGTCATCAACGCTTTTCGTAGCCGGTTTGCCCAAATCGTGCAGCAGGGCCACCAGCTTGAGCAGCGTCAGGCGAGAGCGGTCGTCGGAGACGGG
Source organism: uncultured Anaerolineae bacterium (assembly GCA_964592085.1). Classification (GTDB taxonomy): domain Bacteria; phylum Chloroflexota; class Anaerolineae; order VGOG01; family VGOG01; genus CAZQDO01. The sequence continues at coordinate 6,167 of CAZQDO010000346.1, forward strand.
TTGCGCTAGGCAGTCGTGGAGCTGGAGGGAGAAGGGGGACAGGAGAAGAGGAACCAGGGATAGCTCACTTCTTCCCACATCTCCCTCCAGAGCCTCAATCACTTCCTCCAACTGTCTCACCGTCTCCAGCGAATGTTCGAACACATCCAGGTAATGGGGCGCCGATTGCTCCATGCCCTTCAGTGCCTCCAGCTCAGGTATGATGGCAGCCAGAAGGCCAAGCTCGTCCAGGTAGCGTGAATTCTGCGCCGCTCCCGGCAGAGCCAGGATCTTGGTCAGCTCGTCGCGCACCCTTTCAGCAGATACACCGACTATCAGATGCACAGCCCGGCGGAG
>CAZQDO010000347.1:0-319 GCA_964592085.1 uncultured Anaerolineae bacterium
ACCAGGGTCAGTTCGACCGGGAGGACCAGGTCTTCAGTCCGTGTGGTGGAGCGTGTGCCGTGCGCCGCTCGGTGCTGGAGGATCTGGCGTCGCGGGGGCAGGGGGAGCCCTTCGACGAGGATTTCTTCTCCTATTGCGAGGACGTGGACCTGGGCTGGCGTGCGCAGTTGGCGGGGTATGAGTGTCTCTACGTACCCACGGCACGGGTCTACCACAAGCTGAGCGCCACCGGGGGAGGCCAGATCGCCAGCTTCTATACGGGGCGCAACACCATCTACGTTCTGGTCAAGGACTATCCAGGATCGTTGTTCAGGAGGCA
>CAZQDO010000347.1:329-3053 GCA_964592085.1 uncultured Anaerolineae bacterium
GCCTGGAGGGGCGAGGCGGCCAGAGCGCGGATACGAGGGCAGCTCAGCGGGTTGTGGAACCTGCCCCGGATGTTGCGCAAGCGGCGCGCTGTCCAGCGCAGCCGGGTGGTCTCCGACCATTATCTGGAATCATTACTCGTCGACTAGGAGCGACAGCGGCCATGGAGCATCCCTTTCTGTCCATCGTGGTGCCCGCCTTTAACGAGGAGGGCAGACTGCCGCAGACTCTGCCGCGCATCGTGGGCTTCCTACAGGTGCAGGAATATGCGGCGGAGCTCATTGTGGTGGACGACGGCAGCGCGGACGGGACCTGTAAGACCGTGGAGGAGGTCGCGGCCACGACTCCCTTCGTGAAGCTGATCCGCAACGAGCACCGGGGCAAGGGGTACGCGGTCAAGACGGGGGCCCTGGCCGCCACGGGCGACTACGTCTTCCTGTGCGACGCCGATCTCTCCATGCCCATCGAAGAGGTGGCCCGCTTCCTGCCCCCGACACTGGAGGGGTACCACGTGGCCATCGGCTCGCGGGAGGTGGAAGGCGCCAGAAGGTACGACGAACCGGGCCTCCGCCACCTCATGGGCCGGGTCTTCAATACCCTGGTGCGCCTGCTGGCGGTGCACGGCTTCCAGGATACTCAGGCTGGTTTCAAGTGCTTCGCCCGAGAGGCGGTCCACGAAATGTTTCCATACCAGACCATGGACGGCTTCGGCTTCGACGTGGAGATCCTGTTCATCGCTCAGAAGCGAGGGCTGCGCATCGTGGAGGTGCCCATCAACTGGTACTACATGACCAACAGCCGGGTCAGCCCCGTGAGCGATTCGGTGCGCATGTTTCGGGAGATCCTCCAGGTGCGCCTGAACGACTGGCGGGGGCTGTACGACCGGCGCTGAGGCAGTTCTTTCGCGATGCCAGCCGCCACCCTCGGCATTGGGGACCCGGAGTGCAAGAAGCCCTTCATGTCTCCTTCGTCGATGCGGCTCCTCTGTATCTCTCACCCCAGAGGTAGATAATGAAGCTGAAAGGCAAAGTCGTCGTCGTTACCGGCTCGACCCGGGGGATTGGCCGGGCCATCGTTGAGGCCTGCGCCCGGGAAGGGGGCCGCGTGGTGCTCTGTTCGCGCGACGCGGGGGCGGTGGAGCGAGCCAGGGACGAGCTGGCACAGCAGGGTTTTGAGGCCTCCGGGCTGGCGTGCGACGTGTCCGTGCCTGGAGAGGTGGAAAGGTTGCTTCACCATGCCCTGGAGACCTGGGGGCGGGTAGACGTCTGGGTCAACAACGCCGGGTTGTCAGGCGGCTATCGACCCCTGGATGAGCTGAGCGCGGAGGAGATGGCCCGCATCGTGGACGTCAATCTCACCGCCGTCCTCAGGGCCTGCCGCATCGTCATCCCCCAGTTCGTGCAGCAGGGAGGAGGCGTGCTGATCAACGTCAGCGGCAAGGGTGCAAGGGGCGATGCCTCGCCCTTCACGGCGGTCTACGCCGCCACCAAAGCAGCGGTCGCCAGTCTGACCAAGAGCCTGGCTCAGGAGAACGCGGGATACCCCATCTCCATCCATGCGGTGGTCCCGGGGATGGTGGCCACGGACTTCTTCTCGGACGTCAAGACCAGCCCCAGGGTGGCCGGCACCGCAGAGACTCTGCCTTACGTGCTGAAGGCCATCGGCGTGCCGGCGGACGAGGTGGGGCGTTTCGTGGCTGGGATCGCTGCTCAGGAGCCCGGCAGGGTCACCGGCAAGACCTACTCGGTGCTGAAGGGTGCGCGCCTGATGCGGGGCATGGCACTTCTCACCTGGTACCGGCTGACGGGAAAGATCAAAGGTGGATGAGAGTGAGGCTCGGGAAAACACGGAGGTACGGAATGCGATACGAGGACATACTGGATGATCTCGCGCCATGCGGGTTGAGCTGTCGCAAGTGTTTCGCCAACACGAAGGGCGACATTGCCACTCTGAGCGCACAGTTGTTGGAACGGCTGGGAGGCTTTGAGGTCTACGCCGAGAGGTTTTCGGCGCTTCTGCCGGCGTTCAAGGACTACCCTGCCTTCCAGGGTTTGCTTGCCTACTTTGCCGAGGGTCACTGCGAGGGATGCCGTAGCGGAGCCAATCTGAACCCGAACTGTGGGGTCAAGACCTGCTACGGAGAGAAACGCGTGGACTTCTGCTTTCAATGTGAGGAGTTTCCCTGTGACCGGACCGATCTCGACCCGGATCTGGAGCGCAGGTGGAGACAGATGAACGAGCGGATGAGAGAGATCGGGGTCGAGGCGTACTACGAGGAGACCAGGGACGCACCTCGATACCAGTGACTACGGTGTTGCTGGGGTGGACGCCACCCCAGTCGTCGAGGGATAGGGGTTTGATGGATCAGAGGGAACGTCCTCCCACGGATTACCGGCGTATGCGCCGGAGTCACGAGCGGTGGCTGCTGGTCCTGGCCATCGTGGTCCTGGTGGTGGTTGGCGGCGGCCTGATCGGGCTGGTCTTCGGGTTCAGCCAGTTGTTGACGGCGGTGCCCTGCCTCCTGGCGGGAGCGGGCCTGATGGCGGGAGTGTACTTCCTCTTCGTGGCTATGGAGCGGTGGGCTCAGGGGTGAGATGGCTGCACGGCAGAGGAAAGCGGGCAAGTCCGGCGCGCTTCGCAGCCAGGTCTTAGTGCGTTCGGCACGACGAGCATGCTGAGTAGGCCGGAGCGAGGCGCAGGCCGTATCGAAGGATGCTGTCCAAGGC
>CAZQDO010000347.1:3063-6157 GCA_964592085.1 uncultured Anaerolineae bacterium
GTCCAAGGCGATCTCAGGGCGTTTGGTGGCTATGCAGGATGCTTTCCTGGTTTAGTATTGCCGTCAGGACAGGCCGGTTCATCGGGCAAAGCGGACTGCACCTGCTGGGGCCGGTACAAGTCGGGTTGAGTCGATGAAGCGGGATGGAAGACAGTGACGTTGGAGAGCTGGCAAAGGCAGCTCAGCATGGGCCCTTTGCCGCGTGCTGAGGCGCTGCCTGGGGTAACGTGGGCGTCCGGCGGCGAGGTGGCCGTGGCCCACGCGGTGGCGGATTGTCCTCTTCAGAATTCAGTGGACGGAGGGGCGACCCGCCGGGTCGCCCCTGCTGTCCCCACTCCGCGATGTGTCTGGCATTGACCGTGGTGGAGAGCTCAGTGATGAGTAGCCGTGACGACACCAATTGCTCATGGTCGGCGATTCGTGGTGAGCCGGGGGGGATTGCGCATGCCACATGAGTCTCGCACTCTCATGAAACAACCGCCAGTGTGCACTTTTGACCAGGTGTTCGAAGAGATGCTGGCTCAGCCCGATGCTCGAGTCATCGACTTGGTGACGACAGGCGGAGTGATCTTCGACGCACAGGCTAAGGATTCGCCACGCGTGGGCAGATTCATTTCGCTGCCTCATAGCAACAGGATCTACCCTTGTTGCTGGGGCAACACGACTAACCACATGGGCAAGGGTGAGGAAGGGCAGCGAATCGGCCAGTATGTCCGCCCGCTTGCCGAATGGTGCCAGTCTCAGTTGGCGAAGTAGCCAAGTGCAGACAAGAATGGCAGTCGTGAGACTGCTCTGTTCTCAGTCCACCCAGGATTGAGAGGTAGCGCACAGAGGGTGTGGTGGGGCGGATTCCTTGGCCAGGAATGCTACAGACCGCAGTGGTGGCCAAGCTCGCGGTTCCGTCTGGACTGGCGATCTGGCCGCGCTCCTAGCCATCGCGGTTCTCAAGCCCGAGCGCTGGACCACTAGTCTTAGTGCTCAGTGTCCCGCGGCGGGAATGGGTCGTGCCCGTAGCTGTCCTTACTCTGTATGGTGCCGTTTCTCCGCTGGACGATCAACTCGACCCTATCCCTCTGTGCCATGGACCGTCCGAAGTCTTGGGCGTCTTGCTTTCGTGGAAAAACCCTGCTGACTCTATCCGAGCCTTCACGCCTGACGGCCCAGTCGTCCCCGTTCGGCACCACCCATACGTTGCTAGCTCTTGTCATTGGAACCTCCATGTAGGTCTAGTGAATTGCGAGACACGTGACCCAAAGCAACTCAAATGTGACGTGTAGCACAAGTCGGAGTTTCCGCTCCTCGGCGGAACTTACTACCTCAATCATAGCACACTAGTTCTATTCTTGCAAATCGGATAGTCTATGTTGTCGACCTTATTCATGGCGGCGCAGGCGGACCGGGGGGCGTGGACACCCAAGGCTAGGCCTCGCGCCCCCTGTACAAGGCGATGCGGCGCCGCCGATATGAGCACAAGGTGAAGCGCGCAGGGCCTTCTCGGATCGCCTCAGACGCGCGTGCCGTGGACTTTCTCCCGACTCTGGCTCAGCTGACTCGTTGCGACTTGCAGCAAGGTATGTTACACTTATGCAGTACCTGGGACGCCTATGCTGTTCTTGCGCACCGCGTAGCGGGGGCTTTCGCTCACCATTCTATGCGTCGCGTCGTGCGGTCGGGCGGGACGTCGCGGCCTAGCCACCACCTAGCGGGGGTACTACCAGTGGCTCGGTGCATCTTCTGCAAGACAAGTGCAGGACCCTTCGACACGGTTGAGCACATAATCCCGGAATCGCTCGGAAACATCGACGATATTCTACCGCCCGGAGCAGTGTGCGACCGGTGCAATCAGTACTTTGGCACAAAAGTCGAGTCACCCGCGCTGGGACGCACGATTCTTGGCGTGCTCCGCGCGGCTCATGGAGTACCGACGAAGAAGGGTCGTATGTTCACCTTCACGTGTCCTTCTCTGACCATAGAGGGTGATCGCGATGGCTATGGTTCGGTCAGGTTCGATCGCTCACTGGTGTGGTTCGCGCCCGCTGCACCGCCTGGGGGGTTTAGGGCTGTGGTGGCCCCAGACCCGGATGAAGACCTTCTTTTGGCCCGACTGATGTTGAAGATGGGCCTTGAGTATCTGGCTACCTCTGGCTTTGTGGATCCGCTCTGGCCTCGCTTCGATGCAGCCCGCACGCTCGCGCCAATGCCTGAGCCCGGAAGCTCGTACAGGATTGCCTTAGGCTATCTGCCGCTCGAGGAGATCAGCTCGATCAGCAAGGATGACTTCGGCCCCCTTGAGGAACTTAAGCAATACTCATATCGGCTGCTGGGAGAACCGGCATTTGGGTATGTGTTCCATTTCTGCTACTACTTACTGCACTTGTGTGTGCCGCTGACATCTGAGCTAGACTTCTTGGAGTATATCGGCGATTTCAACGACCTGAATCCAGGACTCCCACCTTGCGAGATCCGCACGGCTCGCGCATAGCATTCTTGCCCTGAAAGCTGCGATGGCTGCGGCACGCATGGGATTTCGCTGCTTCTCATGGAACGCCTGTGGTGCAGAGGCGGAGGCTCGCTCACCTTGGGCAACTGGCGTAGACGACTGAGGGTCGATCCCTTCACAACATGCCATGCGTCGGGCAATGAGGTGCTTCGGTACTTCGTTCGGCGCGACCTGCTGGGCGAGAAGGTCGGTCCCGTCGAGGCTCTCTGGGAGCTCCCCCAGGTGGTCAAGATCCTCCGTAAGCAGCAGGAGAATGGGTCGTGGAAGTATCCCGGCGGCAAGCCGGAGCTTCGTTCTCGTGAGAACTACGACCAACTCCAGACCTACAAGGTGCTGATGGACCTGGTGGAGAAGTATGGCCTGACCAGGGCGCATCCTGCCCTGGAGAAGGCCGCCGCCTTCCTCTTCGGCTTCCAGACAGAGGAGGGGGACCTGCGGGGCATCTACCGCAACCAGTACAGCCCCAACTACACCGCGGGCATGACCGAGCTGCTGATCAAGGCGGGGTATGGGGACGACCCCCACGTGCTCAAGGTCTTGTCGTGGCTGCTCGCTGTGCGCCAGGACGACGGCGGCTGGGCGGTACCCATGCGG
>CAZQDO010000347.1:6167-6494 GCA_964592085.1 uncultured Anaerolineae bacterium
CTCTTCCCACTGGGTCACGGGGATCGTGCTCCGCGCCTTTGCGGCGCACGAGGAGCACCGGCACGCGCCCGAAGCCCGGGCCGCGGGGGAGCTTCTGAAGTCCCGATTCTTCAAGGCGGACCCCTATCCCGACCGCCAGGCGGCGTATTTCTGGGAGAAGATCCGGTATCCGTTCTGGTGGACGGACATCCTCTCGGCCCTGGACTCGCTGTGGTGGTTGGGGTTTGAGGCCGACGATGGGGATGTGCAGAAGGGCCTCGACTGGCTGATCGCCAAACAAGAGGGGACAGGGCTGTGGAAGGCCCGGTACCTCAGCGGCGGCGACAA
>CAZQDO010000348.1:0-6471 GCA_964592085.1 uncultured Anaerolineae bacterium
ACGTTGCGGCACAGGATCAGATCCATGGCGTTGGTGTTGGTGGCCAGGGAAGGGTAGGCGTCCTCAGCCAGATTCAGGTAGGCAAAGGTGACCATCTCTCGCACCAGGGAGCTGAGCTCGAAGGGCTTGTCCTGAGCCCCGCCGGAGGAACCGTCCCGCTGGCGGAAGTAGCTCTGACGGATGGCCGAATCGGTCTGGCGGAAGGACCACTCCCGGTAGCGGCCTTCAATGGCCTGGCGCAGAACTCGCTTGTTAATGTCCGTGGCCAGGATGAGGATATTCCAGTTGACGATGTCGGGCAGGAGCTGGCGCAGCAGGATGGCGACAGAGTAAGGCTCCTCGCCGGTGGCGCAGCCGGCGCTCCAGATGCGCAGGCGACGGTCATCCCTGTGGTGGGCGATCAAGGCGGGCAGAATGTGCTGGCGCAGGGCATCGAACTGAGCCTGGTCGCGGAAGAAGTAGGTTTCGCCCACGGTAATGGCCCCGATCAGGTCATCCCACAGCTCGCTGTCGGTCCTGGCTTGCTGCAGGAGATGATAGTACTCTCCCAAGCTCTCGCAGCCTGCACGCCCGGTCGCGTCTATCACGCCTCGGGCCAGCGCGTCGCGCCGGCGCAGGCCAAACTCCATTCCCGTGCGTTCCAGGACCAGATCTCGAAAGCGTTCATACTCTTCACCGCTGAGTTGCAGTGGCCTGCTCATCACCATCTCATGTCTCCGTGTCTCCCTGTCACCCTATCCCCGCATCTCCTCCGGTGGCAGCAGGTGCGCCGGGTCGAGAACCAGGATGAGCCCTTCGTCACGTCGGATCACCGCTGACAGGGGCCGGGACCTGGGCATGGGGTCGGGGGAGGGCTCCACCTGGTGTCCTGGCACCTCCAGCACCTCGGTCACTTCATCCACCATGAGGGCCATCGTCCGCTCCTGGGCTTGCACGATGAGCAGGCGGTCATTTGGGTGGGGTTCTCTGCTGGTCTGACCGAATAGCTGCCGCAGGTTCACCACAGGTACCACCTGGCCGTAGAGATCAATCACCCCAGGCACCCAGGGTGTTGCCTGGGGCACAGGGGTTATGGCCACCATGCGCAGAGCCCGCTCCACGTGGTCCAGGGGCAACGCATAGAGATGTTCATCGAGCCGGAAGCCAACGAAGTGAGCGGGGGTATCCCTTTTGTGTTCTGCGTGGCCTGGAATTCCTGACGTATCGTCGTAGAGTTCCGCTGGGATGTCTGCGGTGCCCTTACGTCTCGCCATTTTGAGCTCTCCTTTCCGTGAGCTTCCAGTAAGCCTCTGACAAATCCAGCACGGACTCGTGCCCGACTTTCAGGCGACGCGACTCAATCCACACACTCTTAATGTGTGGTGTCCGCTTGAACCAAAGCCTTTCTTGTTCTTGGGCACTACACTCAAGGCAGGCCGCATTTGACCTATAACCGCTAAAAGCCCTGACGCTACAAGAGAAGGGCGAAAGGACCTTTGTCGACACACCTGAATTATAACAGAAAACTGCCTTGTCGTCTGTCAGAGAAACACTCAATTCTTTGTAGGACTTTTACCCAAAACCTTGTAGGTGTTTGTCCTACGAGCGAGGCCAGCGACTCTGCGCATCCATAGTCACTAGCGCAGCACTTTGTCTCCGCTCAAGAGGTCAACTTCCGTTTCTCTTGCGGTGAGGTATCGCACCGATCGCTGGAGCTCCTCGATCTGGAGGGGTTTGATGAGACAATCATCCGCCCCACTGCGAAGCATATCCTGGATCACCCCGTTCTCTCCAGAGTCAACTATCCCCACCACTTTGATGTGCCTCGTCTCAGGATGGCTCTTTATCCTCTCGCAGACCTCTGTTCTGTCGGTCTCGGACTTTAGCGTGCCCAGAACGATGAGGTCCGGCTTGAAAGCCACCGCTTGAACACCGACTTCATAAGAAGTGCTGGCAGAGGTGAGTTCATAGGCGTCGCTATCTTCGCGCAGTGCCTTGATCATCACCTCAATCGTATAGGGTTCATCGTCCACCACGAGGATTCTCACCGCACTGCCCGGCAGCCTGTTCTCCTGGGCGTTTTTGGTGCACCCTTCTGACGGCGCGACTGGCGAATTCCGCTGTCGGCTCCTCTCCAGGTATTCATCCAGCATCGCCGGGCTGTAGCGCCTGTGCCCACCAGGAGTGCGAAAAGGCGTCAACTTCCCATCCCTTTCGATCCTGTACAGAGTGGCCAGGCTAATATTCAAGTACTTCGCGGCCTCTCGAGCACCTAGTAACGACATCTTTTCCCCCAGAGTATCACTCAAGTCCATTCAAGCAATGGAAAATGAATCAAATCACATTCAAAGTATAGCACGACTTTCTCAGTCTATGGGTGAAAATGGGGTGAAACCTACATGAATTTCACGTGAAAGAAAAGCTGAACCCTCGGCATTTCGGTTTCCTTTTCTACCAACATCTGCGATCCCCACAGAACAAAAAAGCCGAGGCACAAGACCTCGGCTTCACTTTCACTTCTCTGTTATTCACATACTCGTAGGCCAGTCATCTGACACGGCCCCTACGACTCTCCTGCCTCTTCTGGCTCTTCTGGCATGGGTTCCGGTTCCTTGCTATCTTCCTGCACCGGAAAGGGCTCCAGGTCCAACAGCTTGCGGTGAACGTACCTCCCCACACTGCGCAGGCTGGCGAGAGTGGGGGCAGCCAGAAGCATGCCCAGAACACCAGCCAGGTTTGCCCCAGCGATAGCCCCGATGATGACTACCAGGGGATGCAGATTGAGGCTACGGCCAATAATACGCGGTACCAGGATGTTGTTCTCCAACTGCTGGATGACCACGTACAGGCCAATGACCAGAAGGGCAATCCAGCCGTTGGAGAAGGGCAGGTAGGTGGAGCCTTGAAAGTAGGCGATGAGGACAGCGGGGATGGCCGCGATGGTGGGGCCGATGTTGGGGATGATCTCCAGGACACCGGCGATGATCCCCAGGATGAGGGCGTTCTTCACCCCTACGACCTGCATCGTCACTCCCACCACTGTCCCGATGACGGCACAGAGGACGAGCTGACTCCGGAAGAAAGCGCTCCAGATGACGTTGATCTCTCTTGCCAACCGGCGAACCTCATCCTGGTAATCCGCCGGCACCAGTACATAGACAGAACGGCCGATCTTGTCCACGTCTTTGAGCAGGTAGAAGGAAACAATGAGGACAAAGACGAGCCAGGCAAAACCAGAGGCCAGGCCGATGAGAAAAGAGACGGTCTGTGAAGCAAGGGGGGAGACGACGCTCTGCAAGGTGCCACTCATCTCCTGGTAGACAGCCGGCAGGTCAATGGAAAAGCCGAACACGGAGAGGGGCTCCTCGAAGAGGCGGCTAATATCCTGGGCGATACCCTGAAATGCCTCGTCCATGCTCGTCACCTGTTGGATGAGATCGGGAACGAAGGCCACGAGCACCAGGCACAAGATGACGACGAGGGCCAGGTAGACGCTCGCCACGGCCCAGGTACGAGATAGCCTGGTCCGAGCGGCAAGGAGTTTGACCAGGGGATTAAGAACGTAGGCCAGGATAACGGCAATGACCAGGGGGGAGATGATCTGGCTGAAACGATAGATGATCCACACTAAAGCCGCCAAGCCACTGACGATCACAAGCCACTTGGTGGATTCGCTCCAGCTTTTGGACATGATGGGCCCTCGTGCTCACTCCAAAAAACCTACTTGGTCGAGAGGCCAGTAGGAAAACCAGGCTCGGCCAATGACGTTATCCAGGGGTACCGAGCCAAAGGCGCGAGAGTCGTTGCTGAAGCCACGGTTGTCGCCCAGGACGAAAACCTGTCCAGGGGGCACAACGATGGCCGTCATATCTCTCTGGGTCTGATTGGAGAGATACGGTTCTTCAATGGCTTGCTCGTTGATGTAGACCCTGCCGCCTTTGATCTCCACCTTCTCGCCCGGCAGGCCGATGACGCGCTTGATGAGAAGCCCTGATCCAGTTCGAGGAACGCTGAGGACAATGATATCGCCCCGCCGTGGCTCGTGAAAGTTGTAAGAGAGCTTTTCCACCACCAGGCGCTGATCAGTGTGTAGGTTGGGCTCCATGCTCTGGCCGTAGACCCGGGTGGCCTGGGCCAGGAAGATGTTGATGAGGATGGCAATGAGAACAGCGGGCACGATGGTCTCCACTGCCTCGCTCAGCCACCTCAACGCTATCTTCAGAGCTGCTTCTTTTTTGGGAGGTTCCACATTCTGCTGGAATTCTTCCAACGTCCAATCTCCAATTGTGATGGGCAAAGGTCTCCTGGCTGAGCCTTTTCGCCTCAGGCAGAGACCTCCGACAATCTAGCCGCGCCGTGGGGGCCGCCGATCGCGCGACCTACTGCCGCCCGGGCCAGAGCCGCGGGAGCTACGACGACCGGAGGGCTTACGGTCGCGCTCGCGGGCTTCCTCGGCCGTCCAACCCTCGAGGACAGCCTGGCGAGAGAGCTTGATCTTCCCTTCCCGATCAATGTCAATGACCATGACCATGATCTCGTCGCCCATACGAACGACATCCCTGACGCTGGGAACCCGGTAGTCCGCCAGTTGCGAGATGTGCACCATACCATCCTTGCCGGGCAGTATCTCCACGAAGGCTCCGTAATCCTCGATACGGACCACTTTGCCAGTGTAAATCTTCCCTATCTCCGGTTTCTCCACCAGTGTCTCGACCATTTCCTGGGCTCGCCGGGCGCTGGGACCATCGGACGAGGCGATGTAGACGCTGCCGTCGTCCGCCACGTCTATCTTGACCCCCGTCTCTTCCTGGATACGGCGGATGGTCTTACCGCCAGGCCCTATGATGGTGCCGATCATCTCCGGATCAATCTTGATGATGGTGATGCGCGGCGCGTAGGGCGACAGATCCGGCCTGGCCTCAGGAAGGGCCTCCAGCATCTTACCCAAGATGAAGAGGCGTGCCCCTTTCGCCTGTGCCAGGGCCTCGGCCATGATCTCGTAGCTAATCCCCTTGATCTTGATATCCATCTGCAGGGCGGTGATACCCTCCCTGGTGCCAGCCACCTTGAAATCCATGTCTCCCAGGTGGTCCTCGATCCCCTGAATATCGGTCAGGATGCGGTACGTGTCCCCCTCCTTGACCAGGCCCATGGCGATGCCAGACACCGGGGCCTTGATAGGCACGCCGGTGTCCATCATGGCCAGTGTGGAACCGCAGACGCTGGCCATGGAGGTGGAACCGTTGGACGAGAGCACCTCGGAGACCAGGCGGATGGTATAGGGGAACTCCTCCTCTGGGGGAACCACGGGCAAGAGAGCTCGCTCGGCGAGGGCGCCATGGCCGATCTCCCTCCGGCCTGGCCCACGCAAAAAGCGGGTTTCCCCCGTGGAGTAGGGTGGGAAATTGTAGTGGTGCATGAAGCGCTTGGACTCCTCAGGATAAAGGCCATCCAGGGGTTGCTCTTCCCTGGGGGTGCCCAGGGTAGCGATGGTCAGCACCTGGGTCTCGCCTCGGTTGAATAGCCCTGTTCCGTGGGCCCGTGGCGAGATGCCCACCTCGCAGGAGATGGGACGGACGTCCTCGAGAGCACGCCCATCGGGACGAACGCCCTCGTGGAGAATCCGCTCACGCACCTCGGTCTTCAGCACCTCATTGAAGGCATCCTCGACGTCCCGGTCCTGGTATTCACCTTTGAGTTCGAGCAGGAGCTCCTCCAGGAGAGTGGCCAGGGCCTTGTTGCGCTGCTCCTTCTCGCTGGTCTCATCCAGTACCTTGTTGATCCGCCCATATAGACGTCCCGTGACGGCCTGGCGCAGTTCCTCGTCCATGGAGAAGGACGGATACTGCGACTTGGGTTTCCCAACTTGCTGGCGCATCTCCTCCTGGAGAGCGATGATGGGTTGCATGGCCTCGTGGCCGGCCTTGATGGCCTCCACGATCAGATCATCCGACACCTCGTTGGCGCCAGCCTCCACCATCATCACGGCGTCAGAGGTGCCAGCCAGTCGCAGATCCAGCCTGCTCCCCTCCATCTGGGAGATAGTGGGATTGAAAACCAACTGCCCATCCACGTAACCTACCCGCACCGCCCCCACCGGCCCCATGAAGGGGACATTAGAAATCGTAAGGGCCGCCGATGCTCCGATGATGGCCAATACGTCAATCTGGTGTTCCTGATCGTGGGACAACGCGGTGATGATAATCTGCACATCGTTACGCATGTCTTTGGGGAAGAGGGGACGGATGGGACGGTCGGTGAGGCGACAGATGAGGATAGCTGCCTCGTGGGGGCGACCCTCGCGGCGGAAGAAGCTGCCGGGGATGCGCCCTGCAGCATAGAGCCTTTCCTCGTAGTCCACCGTCAGGGGGAAGAAGCTTATGCCTTCGCGGGGTCGGTCTGACATCGTGGCCGTAGCCAGGAGCATGGTATCGCCACAACGCAAGGTGACAGCACCACCCGCCTGGCCGGCCAGCTTGCCGGTCTCAATGC
>CAZQDO010000349.1:0-1766 GCA_964592085.1 uncultured Anaerolineae bacterium
CACGATGAAAGAAAAAAGAAGACGGTGGGGAAATGTTGGGTACGCTGCCTTAGCTCTCGTGGTACTCTCGTGCCTCTTGCCGGCTTGCCGGCCATCTCTCTCCGACGGTGACGATTCTCCTCCAAGAGGCTCGGCCTGGAGAGAATTGTTTGACGGCGGGAAAGCAAACGTAGGCAACTTTGTCATGGGGTTCCTCGATGATGACATTCCGGCGGCAGAGAAGGTGGGCATCAGAACCTACTCCGTCCCAGCCGGCGAGCCGATTCTCATGACCTATCATGGTCTGAGCAGCCTGCCCGAGCCGACGCCTTTGCGCTGTACCTTGCTCATTGACGGCAAGCAGATTATCTTCACCCTTGATGGGCAAGATGCTTTGCTACACGACGTGATGCTGGAGACTCAAATGATCAGGGATATTCCCATCGTCATTCCCCCTCTGGATGAGGGAGCCCATGACGTCATCTGGCTGGCGTTCCGGAACCCTGATGACCACTCCACCGACGAAAAGTTCCGGCATCTATCTGCCTATGCGCTTCCTGACCGTTTCACTCTGCTGGCCGGCGGTCAGACAAAGTGGGATGCTGTAGACGTGGAGCCACTCGCCGCTTTTGAGGAGTGGGAAGGTGAAAGCTTTCCTTCGGAGGCCTTCATCAGTAAGAGCCATGGCAAGGTCATAAGGTACTGGTACGAAGAGACAGTTTCCGCCGGACAGCAGGTTGATTACTATATCTATACCGGCTATGACGAGGGAGTAGCCTCACCTGGCGCTGACGTCAACGAGTTTGCTCTGTTGATCTTCCTGGACTACAAGCTGATCCCTTTGAACGTGGGAGACGATCGCCTGATCCGGTATTTATCCCTGGAGCCGGATGATGCACCGGTTGCCCGCATCGCAGCCAGTTTCGTCGCCCCTCAGGAAGAGGGCCCTCACGAATTGTGTGCTATGCGCATCGATAATCCAGGTCACACTGTAGATGAACTTACATGTGAAGAATGTTCTCTTTCTATTTTCCGCCGGATAAACCAAAGAACACTCATCCAGGTCAACAAGTGAGGTGACAACGGAGGTTTTTATGCGCCCAGGAAGGCGCCTGTTCATAAAACATCTCCTGGCCTGGGGGCTGCTTTTACTTTCCGCCTTATCTGCCTGCGGGCGAACCACGAGCGACAAACAAGCAACGATCACCTTTGCTTGCCCCTCTGGCGATATGGCAGCCTATCAAGCCCTGGCCGACAGGTTCTCGGAGCAGCATCCCCACCTTCGCATTCAACTGCGGCCGGAGTACGATATGGGCGCAAGTCTCCCTGTAGAAAGCACCAACAGCCTGGAACTGCGTCTGCAATTGCTCCGCGCGCGGGCTACACGCAGCGATGTGTTCCTGGTGCAGAGCGACGAACTGGGCATTGTCGGCAAGGAGCCACCCGTTCTCGACCTGACTCTTTACTTTCAAGATGACGGAGCGACGCGAGAGGCGGATTTCTCGCCGGCGGCGTTGGCCGCTTTCCGCACCCTGGGCAGGTTGTACGCTTTGCCCGTCGCCGTGGACCCCATCGTCATGGTCTACGACCGGGACCTCTTTGATCGGGGCCAGGTCCCGTATCCGGAGCCGGGATGGACGTGGAACGAGTTCCTCCAGCGGGCCGGGGCGTTGACCCTTCGGAGTGAGGAGGATTTTCTGCAATATGGCTATGCCGACACACCCTCCATCGGTGTCCTGGCCTGGCTTTATGCGCACGGGGCATCGCTCTGGCGTGAAGGGGACGAG
>CAZQDO010000349.1:1866-6442 GCA_964592085.1 uncultured Anaerolineae bacterium
CCTGGGTTTGGCCCCTTTGCCCCAGGAGTCAGCGGCAGCTTTTCCCGGGCGGGCCTGGGGGGTCGCGGTGAGCGCTGGAACCTCCCATCCCCAGGCTTGCTGGGAGTGGATATCGTTCCTGAGCCAACGAGCGGTGCCAACTTCCCACTTTGGGGAGGCGGTGCCGGCGCGAATATCGCTGGCCGAAGAAACGGCCTACTGGGATCAGTGGTCAGAAGACGATGCACGGGCTATCGTCTACGCGCTGGATCACGCTGCCCCGGCCAGTGAGTGGGCTGCGCTAGGCTACCTGGTAGAACTGGATGCGGTGTTCACCGGGCAGAGCGATGTGGACACCTTTTTAACGACAGCGCAGCAACGAGCCCTGGCCGATACTCGCTCTTTGGTCCAGGCTACGCCAGCGCCACCTGTTGTCGTCAACACGCCCCAGGCGTCCGACGCTGACCAAACGACGGTGCGCCTTATCAGTCTCGACACCTCGCTGATTGACGTCTATCGCCTGATGGCAAAGGCGTTCATGGTCGAATATCCTGAACTGAACGTCGAAGTCAAAACTGGCATCGAAGTCTTTGGATTTGACGAGAAGCACATCTCGACGGAAATGCTGGCCCAGGAGGCCGACATTTTTGTTCTGACCGGCCCAGCCTCAAGCACCCCGTCCGAGGAAGAGCGACAGTATTTGCTGGAGTTGACTCCTTTCATCGTATCCGACGATTTTCCGCTAGACGATTTCATTTCTCCCGCTCGACCGCTTCAGCATGGGCAGGTCTGGGGCATTCCACTGACAGTAAAAGTCAGGGTGGCGTATTTCAACCAGACGCTCTTCGACGAACTAGAGGTGAGCCCGCCCGTGGCTGGTTGGGCATGGGACGATTTGATAGTGAAAGCGAAGACAATCACTGATCGAGGAGGCGCAAGCGGCTACTTTGGATTCTCCGATACCACTCCCGGCCTCAGTCATTTCTATTTTCTCTTCGCCGAGCAAGCCCCTCTGGTGGACATGACGCAAAGCCCGCCGCGTTTCTTGCTCGATTCTTTCGACATGGAGCAGATCGGCCGCCAGTGGGTGCAACTGAACCAGGATTATGGCCCAGGGTTGTACACGCGAGAGAGTGGCGACGACTCATACACCCTCGTAAGCACGGGGCGCGTAGGTATGTGGATAGGTCGTAGCGAAGAACTTTGCCAGATGCGAGACAATTGGCCGTTTGAGGTTGGCATCGTCCCTCTTCCTCGGGGAAGCGAGGTAGGTGTGCCCATTGAAGTCCGAACGGTCGTGATTTCGGCGCAGTCAGAACATCCACACGCTGCCTGGCTGTTTGTGCGCTATTTGAGCGATCACGCCCTGGCTGGTGGCTGCCGCATTCCAGTGCGATGGTCCAACCTACAGAGCGATGCCTACCACCAACAAGTTGACGAAGCGATGTCCGTCATGGTCGAGGACCTGGCTATCCACTGGGATGCGTATCAATCCCTGGAGAGCGTGGGCGCCGAAACATTACGATACTACGGATATGCCAGCACGGCGGCGTTTTGTTTCGGAGAGGCCATGTCGAAGGTCGAAAATGGTATGGAGCTGCGACAGGCCCTGCAGGAGGCGCAACAGTGCGCGGAGGAGATGCGCAGTCAAATAGAAGACTTGCTATACAATTAGCCGCAATAACTACTGCTCTTCTAGATGAAGGGAAACTTTCAACGCTATCTGAACCAACACTGAAGCCCCTCGTGCAACTGCGAGAGGCTTTTGTTTGACTGGCAGTGAAAGTGTCAACTATCTCGTAAAACTTATGTTAATCATCCTTTTCCTTACCCCAGATTCATCCTTTTCCTTACACAGATTAAGGTTTTTCGAACCAAAAAATCAGGAATTGCCCTATTGACAAACCATACAAAAGTTTGATTAATGTAAAGAAGCGCACCTTCACAGAAACTTGGGCGCAAATTCACAACGTATCCTCTTTCATCGTTGCCCTCATCGAAGCCAGTAGCCCATGTGGGAGGTAATATGACCGTTCCATTGGCCTCCGTTCTACTGGTAGACGACGACCCTGATGTACTGCTGACGCTAGACAAGGCCCTGGAGAAAGCTGGCTACATCGTCACCACTGCCACCGACGCCGTTCATGCCCTCTATCTGGCCGACGAGAACGACTTCCATGTCGCCGTGGTGGGCTATCGGCTGCACGGTTCCAGCGTGGACGGGCTGCAACTGATCACTCGCCTGCACGACGCCAACCCCTTCACTGTCCCCCTGCTGATGACTGACCACGACAAAGGCGAGGTCGGCTTCCGGGCAGCTCAGGTAGGCGTTTTCGGTTACCTGACCAAACCCTTCTCCGACAAAGCACTGCTGGACGCCGTCCGCGCTGCGCTGGACGAACACCTCCGCCGCGAGCAGATGCGCGACCGCCTGCACGTTAGCGGCCCCTCAACGGACCTGGTGATGGACCTGGCTGCCCGCACCGTCACCGTGGCCGGAGAGCCGGTATCCCTCAGCCCTCTCGAATTCGACTTGCTGGCCCACCTGGCCAGGCATCCCCGCCGCGTGGTGAGCTACGACGAACTATGGCGCAAGGTGTGGGACTACCACGGCCCACCGGACAAGATGGTGATCCAAAGGGCCGTGAGCCGCCTGCGAGAGAAGCTGGGTGGCGAGTGGATCGTCTGTGTCAGGGGGCAGGGCTATCGCCTGCGGTGAAGACCATCCCGCTGGCAGCCGGAGTCGCAGCTCGTCCGAAAAATTGTCTGAAAACTGTCTGAATTCTGAGGCGGTTTTTGTGGTATAAAGAGTTAGGCTTGGTTCAAGCTCGGGACAGGAGATGTCTTCGTTTTGCATTATTGAGAAACAGGGGGATAATGTGGCAGAGACAGCGGATACACGGAAAGAGACACGGCTAGAAGTTCTCCTTCTGCTGCTTATGGGTGTCGTCATCCTGCTGATGGTGGCCATCATCGGCCTGTTCATCAGGATGAGCCAATTGCAGCGAGAGGTGTTGGTAGCCCTGGGGCCACTGGAAGCAGGGGCGATAGGACAGGAGATTGGCTTGGAGGTCGGGACACAGGCCCCCGACTTCACCTTGTATGACACGGCGGGCCAGATGGTCTCACTGGATGACTTTGCGGGGCAGCGGGTACTGCTGGCCTTCTCCTCGACGCACTGCCGAGCCTGCACAGAGATGCACCCTCACCTGAAGGCCTTCAGTGAGAGCCGAGAAGATGTGCAGGTGGTGATGGTCTCGCGGGGCTCTGGCGAGGAGAATCGGCAACTGGTGGAGGACCAGGGGTTTGCCTTTCCCGTTGTGGCCTGGGAGGATGCCGTAGCCAGGGAGTACGAGTCGCCGGGGACGCCCTTCTTCTACGTGATAGACGGGGAGGGAGTAATTACCAACGCCTACTTCGCCAACACGCTGGAGCAATTGGAGGCGTTGGTGGAAGGCGGCGGGGAGTGAGGGAAGGGGGAGGTGGAATGCACAAATGAGGTGGGGCAAGTACGGCGAGGTGACCGGGAAATCCAAGCGGAAGGGAGGTGACAAAAATGGTAAAACGTGGCAAAATGCAAAGGGTGGTCATGAGCATTCTGGCCACAATGTTTGTGGCATCGCTGGCCCTGGCGGTGGTGAGCTTGGTCTGGCCTGCACCAGTGAGCGCCGAGTACTATAAGGTGTGCTACGACGGGCATTGCTACAGGCAATACTGCGACGGCTGCTTCTGGTGCCATGAGTATAAATGGGCGATCTACCAAGGCTATCCTAACCCCCATTGTGCCGACCGATGCTACATAGAATGTTTCTCGTGGCCCGAGTATTGCTGCCCGTAACCTTCTTCGTTACTGAGGCCTTCGATAATGTCGAAGGCCTCAGTATGGCATCATTTCCCAGTCCGCTTGGCAAGAACTGGACAAGCTCCAGATAACAGGATAACCGAAGTGCGCCCCTTTGTGTCGGCTTCAGACCTCGTTACCAGGCCAGAATGTACGATGATTAGGCATTGTCTATCCGTCATCTTGCGACTGAGTGGATCAGTTTTGTCCCTCGTCTTGTTAGTCGTCGGCTTGTTAGCCTGTGTTACCCGCGGAGGTGAGCCGGGTGAGTCCATCACCCTCACTTTCGCCTGCTACTATAGCGACCTCAGCGTTTACCAGGCCGCGGCTGAGGCATTTCATCAATCCAACCCGTCCATTGATGTCCGCATCATACCCCTGGACGAAATCATCTCCTTTCCCCTGGAGGACGCGGCAGACACGCTGGGACCAGTGCGTCAGATTGCTTCCCGCGCCGACGCCTTCCTCTGGTCGCCCGACGCCGTCGAGGGCGGGCCGGACGGCCTGGTGCTCGACCTGGCACCGTTTATGGAAGCCGACGGAGAGCCAACCGAGGCGGACTTCCTGCCGGGCCTGTTGGCCCATTTTCAGTGGCAGGGTGGCACCTGGGGGCTGCCGGACGGGGTGGATCCGCTCTTCATCCTCTACGACCCGGCGGCCTTCGACGCCACAGGGCTGGAGCATCCCTCCCCTGGTTGGACCTGGGACGACCTCTTCGATGCTGCGAAGCAGTTGGCGCTGCGGGAGGGAGGGCGG
>CAZQDO010000350.1:0-6429 GCA_964592085.1 uncultured Anaerolineae bacterium
TGAGCCACGAACAACCATCCCTTTCAGAAACAAAAAACCGAAAGCAAAACCCTTGCCAACACAGGTAAGCCTTCGGCAGCTACAGAGAAGCTTGGCTGTTTTCTGCCACTCAGGTATATTCAGAGATAGCTTCGTATTCAAAATTACGATACTACAAAATCTGGATAATGTCAAATCAGAAATCCATCAGGTCAAAACCATGGCATGCGTTGCAACCCAGACCGGCGCGGACGAGCACCATCTGTGAAATAGACCTGCTCGTGAACCACTGTTCGTCGTGCTTCTGAAATTCTTCCGCTGCGAAAGCCCATCCAATGTACGTAGTGAACATGGAGGTTTGCCTTTTTGAGGAGCTAGAGTATAATAGAAGGCGCTGATTAGCCATGACGAAACTGATAGGTATCTTCACCACTTCACTGATTGTTGGTTTCTCAGGAGCACTGATGCCGGGGCCTCTCCTGACAGTGGTCATCAGTGGGAGTGCCCGGAGGGGCTTCTGGGAAGGGCCGGCGCTGGTGCTGGGCCACGCCGTGGCAGAGGCTCTCATCGTTGTAGCCCTGGCCGCTGGATTGAGCCGCCTGTTAAAGCGCGATCTGGTGGCTGGTCTCATCGGGCTTCTGGGAGGGGCCTTTCTCCTCTGGATGGGCTTCGACATCGTCAGGAGCGCGTGGTGGGGCACGGTCTCTTTGGAGCAGGCAGCGGGCGCGGAGGCCGGGCTGCAGTTAGGCCCTATCATCACGGGCATTGTGGTCAGCATCTCCAATCCCTATTGGGTACTCTGGTGGGCCACGGTGGGTGCCAGCTACGTGGCTCTCTCCCTGGGGCGAGGACCCTTGGGCCTGGGATCCTTCTATTTCGGCCTCATTCTATCCGACCTGAGCTGGTATAGCCTGGTGGCCTTGTTGATCGCCAGAGGCAAGGCCCTGCTGAGCCAACCCGTCTACAGGCTGATCCTGCTGGTGTGCGGATTCTTCCTGGTAGCGCTGAGCATCTATTTCATCTATTCGGGCATCAAGTTTCTGCGGGGGAAAGCCATGGCCCCTCGCCATTAGATCGAGGAAAAGAGGTGATGCGAAAAGCAGATTGCCGGCCGGAAATCATGGAGTCCACAAGTTCGCTTAGTCAAAAGGAGGAACCCTGATGAAAGCAAAGTTTGATTCTCGATCCAGAAAAGGGCTGGCGATTTTGGCCATCGTGCTCTTGAGCGTTTTGTGGCTGACGCCCGCTGCCCTGGCTGGTGAATTCAAGGGCGGAGGAGAGGTGGTCATCGGGCCGGACGAGGTAATTGGGGACGACCTCTACGTGGGGGCCGATACGATCACCATTGAGGGGATGATCAAGGGCGACCTTATCGCCGTAGCCAGTGAGATTATCGTCAATGGGACGGTGGAAGGCGATTTCTGGGCCGCCGCCGGCTACATCACCATCAACGGCGATATCCAGGACGATGTGCGCATCGCTGGCGGCGTTCTCACTCTGGGTCCGAACGCCCAAATCACTGACGACGTCTTCGCTGCTGGCTACAGCTTCGAGGCCATGGAGGGCAGCGCCATTGGCGGCTCGCTCTTTTGTTGGGGGTATCAGGCCAGCGTGGTCGGAGAGGTGGAGGAGGACTTCGGTGGAGGGATGGCCTCGCTGGAGATCGCCGGACATATCGGCGGCAACGTGGACGTAGACGTCGGTGAGCCCGATCCTGACTTCGAGGCTTCGCAGACCTTCTTCCAGATGTGGATGCCCGCGCCGATGATGCCGCCGGGCTTCAGAGTGACCGAAGGGGCCGAGGTCGGAGGGAAGCTGATCTACACCAGTGGCAGCAGAGGCGAGATAGACTCTGGAGCTGAGGTAGTAGGCGGCATCACCTACCAGACGCCGGTGCCGTCACCGGTGGAAGCAGGAGAGGTGAGGGTGCGAGTGGTAACTCCCCAACAAGCTGCGCTGAACTGGTTCCTGGACCAACTGCGTCGGCTGGTGGCCCTGCTGCTGGTTGGCTTGGTCCTCGTCTGGATGGCGCCGGGCTCAGTGCGAGAGGCCGTCACCATCCTGCAAACCAAGCCCTGGAGCAGCCTGGGTTGGGGTATTCTGGTCGTCATCCTCGTCTGTATCGCGGTCCCCGTGATAGGCTTCTTGATGATCGTCCTCGATCTCTTCTTTGGCACGCTGGGTTTTGGCGGCCTGGTCGTCTCGATCACGGGCCTGGGCGTTCTCACCAACATGGCGATCATAGTGGTTTTCCTGGTCGCGGCAGGCTACATCAGCAAAATCGTGTTCAGCTTCCTGGTGGGGCGCATGATCCTGGAACGCATCCGGGAGTCGCCGGGAGAAGTACGGGTCTGGCCGTTGGTGCTGGGGGTGGTGATCTTCGCCATCGTCAGAGCCATCCCCATCCTGGGTTGGTTTATCGGTCTGATCGTCACCCTCGTGGGCCTAGGAGCCCTGTGGCTGATGATCTGGGAGAGGCTCCGTCGTCGCCGAGCAGCTACCGCCTACACTGTCGAGACTCATTTTCGCTGAGTGGAAGCGCAATGCCCCCTCTGTTCCCTCGTGGAGCAGAGGGGGCAACTTTTTTGCCTTTACCCTCTGGTGGTGATATAATGCTGTGTAGAGCCGTACAGCAGAAGAGGTTGTTTGAATGAGGGGAGGGAAACGATGACCGCTTTTCAAACCATTGCCGTACCGCGTCAGGACATCTTAAATGAGATCATCCAGCGGGTCTTTAGGGTAGTTCATCCCCGACGAGTCGTGCTTTTTGGGTCAGCAGCGCGGGGCCAAATGGGGCCGGATAGTGACTTGGACTTGTTGGTGATCGTGCGAGGGCCGGTTCATCGCCGTGATCTTGCCCAGAAGATTTACCGTAACCTACACGGCTTCTCGCTGCCGGTAGATGTCGTCGTAGCAACAGAGCAGGATATCGAGCAGTATGGTGACAGTGTCGGGACGATCCTACGCCCGGCGTTGCGCGAGGGGGAAGTCATCTATGAGGCGCCCGACTGATCCAACTGATCCTTTGGCTTGGTTGGCCCGGGCTAAAAGTAACCTGAGGATTGCCGAGCTGGGGGGCGGCCAGCCACGGATCTTTCTGGAAGACCTTTGCTTTGATGCACAGCAGGCCGCCGAAAAGGCGTTGAAGGCCGTGTGCGTGCATCGTAATCTTGACTTCCCCAAGACACACTCCCTGGTCATTTTGATGGACATTCTGGAATCGGCCGGCTTACAAATCCCACCTGAGGTCAAGGCTGCCGATGGTCTCACTTCATACGCCGTCCAGGCTCGCTATCCAGGTTGGGGCGAAGAGGTAACCGAAGAAGAGTACCGCCGTACTCTCGAATTGGCTCAACGAGTCGTTTCGTGGGCCGAAAGCATTCTGAATGTCTAAAGCTACTCACTACTTCACCGTCAGCCAGATCACCAGCTATATCAAGGACCTTTTCGAGATAGACTTCGTGCTCCAGGACCTCTGGGTAGAGGGCGAGGTCTCCAATTTCTCCCGATCGGCGGCGGGACACGCCTACTTCACGCTGAAAGATGAAGCGGCCAGCATCCGCTGCGTGATGTGGCGCTCGTTGGTCGCTCGGCAAGGCTACCTCCCCACCAACGGCGAGGCTGTCCTTGCTCACGGTCGCATCTCGGTCTACGAGGTTCAAGGCACTTATCAGCTCTACGTGGACACCCTCCAGCCGGCTGGCCTGGGAACTTTACACCTCCAGTTTGAGGCTCTCAAGCAGCGCCTGGAGGCCGAGGGCCTCTTCACCTCTGAGCGCAAGCGGCCTTTGCCCTCGTTCCCCCGCTGCCTGGGCGTGGTCACCTCGCCCACTGGCGCCGCCATCAGGGACATATTGCACGTCCTGGGGCGTCGCTGTCCCCTGGTTGAGGTGATCCTCGCACCTACCCTGGTGCAAGGAGACCAGTCGCCGCCGCAGATCGTTGCTGCCATCGAAGCCCTCAACGAGCAGACAGATGCAGAAGCCATCATCGTGGCTCGGGGCGGCGGGTCGCTGGAGGAGCTGTGGGCCTTCAACGACGAGCGGGTGGCGCGGGCCATCTATTCCTCACGCTTGCCTGTGATCTCCGGCGTGGGCCACGAGACCGACTTCACCATCGCCGACTTCGTGGCCGATGTGCGGGCTCCCACCCCCTCGGCTGCGGCAGAGATCGCCGTACCCGATCAAGCAGATCTGTGGGGAACGTTGGACCTCCGCCAAAACCGCCTGGTCGCGCTCATGGGGCAGAAAATAAAGGAGTGGCGTGGCGCTGTTGAGTCCCAAAAGCGCATCCTCAGCCGACTATCACCTCAGACCCAAATCGCCACCCATCGCCAGCGCATTGATGAGCTAACCCGCGCGGCCAGCGCAAGCCTGGCTCACCAGTTAGCCTTGCAGCGGGAGCGGTTACATGGCCACCTCTTGCGCCTGCAAAGCCTCAGCCCGTTTGCCACCCTGGAAAGGGGCTATTCCATTACGCGCCAATTGAGAACAGGTGAGATCGTGAAGAATGTTGCGCAAGTGGCTGCCGGAGATCGAATCGAGACCCAGGTGAGCGACGGGGAATTCGAGAGCCTGGTCGCTTGGGTAGTGCAACGCCAGGAGGACCAAGGATGAACAAGGTAGAGGAATTGTCTTTCGAAGAGGCGTTCAAAGAACTAGAGGACACAGTGCACCAATTGGAGGGGGGAGGGCTGACCCTGGATGAGTCCATTGCCCTCTTCGAGCGGGGGATGAAGCTGGCCGGGCACTGTGGCCAAAGGCTAGACGATGCCGAATTGAAAGTGAGCCTGTTGGTGCCCTCGGACGAGGGGGGCTACGAGCTAATGCCTTTCGACAACGCCCAGGGCAAGCTCTTAGAGAAAGAGGGCACGTCGAACTGATTCAGCTGGTCTTTGGTAGCGGCGAGGTTATCTCGCCCTTTGGGTAGGGAAACCTTGCCCCTACTGACATTGAATGCTGATCAGAATGGCTCGCATACGCTGGTTGCTATCCAAGATTCGCGACGCTCACTGAAGGAGGCTTTGCAATGACAAGAAACAGACTGTGTCTCTTGTCGGTAACACTGGGGATCATCTTATCCTTAGCAGCTTGTGCGCCGAAGCCCACACCAGCAGCCCCGATCCCCGCAGGAGCTACTCCAACGGGAAAACCTCTACAGGCAACTTCTACACCTATCCCCCCAACAGCGACGCCGGTGCCTCCAACGCCGAGGCCCGCCAACACCGCAACACCCACTCGAACTCACACGCCGACAGCCACTCCAACACCAACTCACACATCGACAGCTACCCCAATACCAACGTCAGCCTCAACACCCACGCTCACACCAGAAGCCACACCAACTCCTGGGCCAACTGCTACGCCAGAGGTTCAAGGGCCGGAGATTGAAGTGCGGGAAATTGAAGGGCTAACAGCAGTTTGGCAAAATGAAACGTGGGAATACCTTGATCCAACCACTAATGAACTAGTTGGCTATTGGGATGCGGAAGCAAACGAAGGCCAAGGTGCTTATGTGCATCTAGTTGATCATTTGAAAGCTGAATGGAGAGGGTTGTTCGTCGAGTGGCCAGCAGATGAAATAGAGGCGGCGATTGATGAAGCGTTGGCGAGAGGAGAAGTAAAAGTGGTCATTGCTGGAGATATCAAAGATGGAGAGATTAGACAAACCAAGACGGCAGAGACAAAAGATTTGATGATAGGAATTAGTGGTCTTGCAGAAGGAAGCAACCTTGTCACTCCTTTTGCTGGTAAAGGCGAAATTTGGGGAACAAGTACGGGTTTAACAATTATTAACGTTATTCACGGAGAATGGAAATATATGATTTTCTTCAAAAAAGGAAGTTTAGAAATGCAAGTTGGTGATGGAGATCAAATTGAGGCGGGAGACTTACTTGTAAAGGCAACGAGTGCGACCACTTCTCCGATTCCAAGAGGCTTACTTACGGATAATGATATTGAAGTCACTGTGGGTATAGAGAGAAGTTCTTCAGTTGACATTCCCAAACATGATTTTGCTGACTTCTTAAGTGACAAAGAGGGATGGTTTGTTCAAGTAGTTCGATCTTCTTGACGTCTGGGGAGAGTTAATGTTATTCTTTAGTTAGTGAAGAATCTGCCCAATCTTGGAAAAGTTCTGCTTACTTCTGTTTAGCTTCCCCTTGCATGGACCACGGCCCCGCCCATGTGATCCTCACTTGAGCCAGCTTTCCTCGCCAGTCCCCATCATCCTCAAAGAAGACCAACTTATGGGTACGGGTGCGGCCCTTCCACTTGCCCTTGTGCTTCTCCTCGACGAGCACCTCGACGGTTTCCCCCAGGAGTTGCCGATTAATCTCGCCCGCAATGTTTTCTTGCAATTCCTCGACGACCTTGCGACGGCGTTCCTTCTCCTCTTGGGGTACGTCGTCATGGAGACGGCTGGCGGCAGTGCCGGGACGAGGCGAGTAGG
>CAZQDO010000351.1:0-6408 GCA_964592085.1 uncultured Anaerolineae bacterium
CTTTTGGAGAGGGACTATCCAGAAGTGCAGGTGGTGGCCCTGCCGGAGAACCGAGGCTTCGCTGGTGGGGTGAACGCCGGCATCCGCCAGGCCCAGGGGGAGATCATCGCCGTCTTCAATAACGACGCTGAGGCGGATTCTCACTGGTTAGAGGAGTTGGCGGAGGGACTGGCCCGACATCCTGCGGCAGGGATGGCCACTCCTAAGGTGCTCCTCTTCGATCAACGCGACGTCATCCACACGACGGGTGATTTCTACGGGGTGGACGGGGTGCCGGGCAACCGCGGCGTCTGGCAGCGAGACGAGGGCCAGTTCGACCGCGAGGAATACGTCTTCGGGGCAGCGGGCGTGGCGGCGGCCTATCGCCGGGCCACGCTGGACGAGGTGGGCCTCTTCGACGAGGACCTCTTCTCGTTCTGCGAGGACGTGGACTTAGCTTGGCGGGCTCAACTGGCGGGCTGGAAGTGCATCTACGTTCCCAAGGCGGTGGTCTACCACAAGGTCAGCGCCACCGGCGGGGGAAAGATGGCCAGCTATTATTGTGGCCGCAACTTCATCTATGTCATAGCTAAGGATTATCCGACGGCTTTGCTGAGAAAACACTGGCGGCGGATTGTTCAGGCCCAGATGGGCATCACCTGGGAAGCTCTGAAAGCCTGGCGAGGGGAAGCTGCTCGGGCTCGGCTGCGGGGGCAACTGGCCGGGCTGTGGGGCCTGCCCCGGATGCTGGCCAAGCGCCGCGCCGCGCAAGCCAGCAAGCAGGTCACTGATGAGTATCTGGAGTCCATCTTGACTCGTTAGCAGGCACGAGTACACGGATCTACGAATTTACGAGTAATGGAGAAACTTGCTGCTGAGGGAAGGAGATCAGCCCTGTGAATACTGAGCTACTTCTTACGATAGTTGTTCCTGCTCACAACGAAGAACAGCGACTGCCTGGAAGCCTGGACAAGATCGTGGCTTTCCTTGAGGAGCAAGACTACGAGGCCGAGGTGATCGTGGTCGAGAACGCCAGCCAGGATAACACCGCCGGCGTGGTCGAGGGCTTCATGTCTCGTTATCCCTTCATCTCCATGATCCGAGAGGAGCGACCAGGCAAGGGGTTGGCCGTCAAGCTGGGCATGATGGCCGCGCGCGGGAAGTACCTGTTCATCTGCGACGCCGACCTCTCCATGCCCATCAAGGAAGTGGCTAAGTTTCTCCCGCCGGCCCTGGACGACTACGACGTAGCCATCGCTTCGCGGGAGGTAGAGGGAGCCCGACGCTACGACGAGCCTGCCTATCGCCACCTCATGGGACGGGTGTTCAACTTCCTCGTCCGCCTGTTGGCCGTGCCGGGCTTCCAGGACACCCAGTGCGGCTTCAAGTGCTTTCGGCGGGAGGTAGCCCGCGATATCTTCCCTTATCAGACTATTGAGGGCTGGGGCTTCGACGTGGAGGTGCTGTTCATCGCCCATAAGCGAGGTTACCACATCGTTGAGGTGCCCATCAACTGGTACTACATGGCCAACAGCAGGGTCAGTCCCATCAAGGACACCTTAAACATGTTGCTAGAACTGCTCAAGGTGCGGATCAACGACTGGCGAGGGATGTACCTTTCCCCTCCCTTGGAGGGAGGAGCTGATGGCCTGTAGGGGGATGGCAACGGGCGCATTGCCTGATCTTGGGAATCATGTTATAATGATGGATGATGGACATCTGATGTGGGTGTAGATGATCGAGCCAGCGTCAGGGGATTTTAAGGAGGATGGCCATGGCTGTGACCACGCTGCCTGAGAGATTCGTTCGTCGTTTGCGCGAGCTGAAGTATGAGCAGAGAGGTCGTTCCAAAGAGGTCCTGGGTCTACGTGTCCTGTACGTTGATCTCTCGAAGCTCAGGCTGCGCTTCTCGGACCGCTCACCATTTATCGAGATACCTGGGCGAGAGCTAAGGCAGCAATCTCCCCAGCGGATTATGGCCACCCTCAGAGACATCGTTCTGCAATTACAGGTTCAGGATCGGATCCCTATCGCCCTTTTAGATGGACGATCTTTTGAGCTGCGGCGACTGGCCAACAAGCCCCCGTACTACATGGTTGTGTTGGACTCAGGGGATATGACGCGAGTGATCGAGTCTCGTGCCCCCTCGGATGAGCTCCTGGCACGCATTCGCTATCAGGTACCGCTGTCCTTTCTTTCCCCCTACGAGGCCAGTGCCCCGGTGACCGACAGCATGTTCTTTGGGCGAGAGTACGAGATCCGTACCATTCTGAGTCATCCCAGCACATGCTATGCCATTATCGGCACGCGGCGCATCGGCAAAACCTCGGTATTGAAAGAAGTGAAACGCAGGATGGAGATGGAAGAGCCCGATTCGAGGAGATTCCTGTACGTGGACTGCATGGCCTTCACCGATATGCAGGCTTTCTTTGAACAGATCATCAGCAGGCTTTACCCCAGGGAGCAGCGCCGCCTGTGGCGCATGGGGGCCAGCTATGCGGGCTACTTCCCCCGATTCATGCAGCGTGTGAAGGCCATGCTCGGAGGCAGAATCGTTTTCTTCCTGGACGAAATTGATCACCTGCTGAAGTTCGACCGCCAGTACGAGTATGCGGTGATGAAAGCCCTCAGAGCCAGTTTTCAGGAGGGGTCCTGCCAGCTCATTTTCTCTGGTTTTCGAGAGGCTCAGCGTGAACTGGCCGACCCAGCTTCCCCCTTCAATTTCACCAGTACACTCCTGACCTTGTCCAATCTCAAGTATTCTCAGGCCGCCGATTTGATTGAATCCCCTATGGACAGCCTGGGCGTAGAGATAGCCAGCCGCGATCAGGTCATCCAACGCATCTACAAAGAAACGGCCGGTCACCCCAACTTCATTCAGTATTATTGCCTGACCCTGATGCGTGACCTGGACGACGAGGGCACCCGCAAGCTAACGCCCAAGCACTTAACCAGGCTGGCGGACGATGAGAGCTTCCGGGTCCGGGTTTTGGAGACTTTTGTGTTCAACACCAATGACCTGGAGAAAGGCGTGGCCTACGCGGTATCCGACCGAGAGCAGTTCTCGGTGGAGGACGTAGACAGGCAGATGAAACGGCGTCGGATTTTCATAGAAACGCGGCACCTGGAAGACGCCTGCCGTAAGCTGGAGGCATTGGGGATCTGGCATCGGACGGGGAACGACTACCAGTTCGCCATACCGGTCTTTCCACAACTGTTGCGAGAGAGGTATGGCGGCGAATTCCTATTCACAAAGGCCAAGGAGCACATCAAATTCAGGATGTAGAGGGGCGGGTATCCATGAGTGGCAATCCCTTCGTCTTTGAGAAGCCGGTGACGAAACCCGACGTGGCGCGTTTCCGGGACACACGAGCTGTGGATCGTATCGTCAACGGTCTTCTGCTCGGCAAATACTATACGCTGCTTGGGCCAAGAGTCAGCGGCCTCACTTCCATGACCCAGGACGTGCTGCATACGGCTCGAGAACGGGAGGAACGTTGCCGATGCCTCTACATAGACCTGCAGACGCTGGACGCACCAGCCGACGAGAGGGCGCTGTTTCGAGGTCTGGCTGAGAGAGGGCAGGAGCTGTTCTCAGAAACAGGACAACCCTGGTCTGAGATCGCCGGCTGTGCTCGCTTCCGTGAAGCTGTGGCCAATACAGTGAGAGGCAAAACCATCCGGCTGGTATTGGGATTAGATGGCCTGGACGCCGACTTCCTTCCATACGAATTGGTCAAGATGCTCGTTCGGTGCACACGGGTACTGTATAATCAGAGGGTGACTGATCCTGAGTACCAAAAGATCAGTGTACTGATCAGTGGTTCCCAAAGCCCCTATGCGCTTTCTACGGGTTCTGGCTCGCCTTTCAACATCGCCGAGCGGTACTGGCTACGTGATCTGGGGCCAGAAGAGGCGGAACAACTCGTGCGGATGGGACAGCAACTGAGTGGGGTATTCTTTGACGATGCCGCCGTTTCGCGCATCACCACTGCCACCCGGGGAGACAAATACTTCATCCAGAGAATCTGCCATCTATGCGTCCGAGAGGCGCAAGACGCAGGGCATCAGACCGTAGCCCAGGCGATGGTTGAGGAAGCCATTGAGCACCTGGCGGGCATGTACTATCAGGAAGATAAGTGCTTCACCTTGCTGGTAAGAAACTTGAAGCGCGAGCCAGACCTGGCGGGCATCCTGGTAGATCTGCTGGAAGGGAAAGAGGTGGTAGCCGGCGAACGCCAGGCCGACGTCAACAAGATGCAGTTGACAGGGATTGTGCGCATTGACGAAGGGCGCTATGGATTCAGGAATGAGGTATACGAGCGCTTTCTTTCTCGCAGGAAGGAGATGCTCGAAGAGGGCCGCAGGATTCACGATCAGACCAGGACACTCATCAGCTTGCACAACGTCACCCTGGAGATTGGATCGGCTCTGGACCCAGAGACGGCCATTGAACGGGCCGCGTGGATGGTGCTCGGCGCCGGTGAGGCAGAGACGGTAGCCATCTGTCTGTACGACAGGACGGTAGGCGGCTTCCGCCTGGAAGCCGTTGCCAGCCGAGAAGAGTTGCACCTGACCGGTCTGCTGAGGCGAGACGAAATTGCCAAAGAGGTGATGGCCAGCCAGGAGCCTTCAATAGAAGACCAGGCGTTTTGCAGCGGGTGCGATCTTCATAGGGACTCGTGCTCGTGCATCTGGTTGCCTCTGAGTGTGGGCAACGAGCGATTAGGGGTGATGGCCATCGCCTTTGAGGGACAGCACGATCTGTCAGATGAGCTCATGTCGGCCGAGACCATGGCCTCCCACCTGACCAGTGCGCTGATTCGCACGAGGTTAATTGATGTCCTGCGGGCGGTGGGCGGGATAGATGTCACCAGCGCTTCGAGGGACGAGATCCTGCACAAGATTGCAGACCATGCCCGTCGGCTTCTGAATGTGCCCGTGGCCTTGATCTGGGTCCATGAGAGAGATGATCCAGAGCTCCGCGTCGGGGCCTATTCAGGCCCTCAGAGTGAGCAGTACGTCGAAGCCTTTCGCCTGAGGACGGACGTCGAACCTACCAAGAGTTTCCTGCAACGCCCGGACCCGCTGTTCCTCAGAGATGTGCAGGCAGCCCCAGGCTATCGCCACAGGGAGCGGGCCAGGGAGATGGGGTGGCATTCGTTGTTGACCATGCCGCTCAGGGCAAGAGATCATCCCATCGGGATCCTGGAGGTGTACACCTACGAGGAGTGGCAAGTAACACCCTGGCAGAGAGAGCTCCTGGCGCTATTGGCCAAAGAAGCGGCCGTTGCCATTGAGAACGCCCGTCTCTACGAGCAGGCACAGCAGGCCATCGCGCGGGAACTGACCATGGCCGGGCAAATCCAGACCAGTTTCCTGCCCAGAGATGTCCCGCGCCTGACTGGCTGGCAGCTTGCGGCTGCGCTGGAGCCGGCCAGGGAGACCGGCGGCGATTTCTACGACTTCATACGCCTACCCAACGGACGATGGGGAATAGTTGTCGCAGACGTGGCCGACAAAGGGTTGGGGTCAGCACTGTATATGGCCTCGTGCTGCACGCTGATACGCACCTACGCCGTTGAGTACCACACCCGCCCCGATCACGTGCTCAGTGTCACCAATGGCCGTCTCATAGCGGACACCCAGGCAGACATGTTCGTCACCGCTTTTTACGGCATTCTCGATCCGGCCAGCGGGACGTTGACTTATTGCAATGCCGGCCACATCCCCCCTTACGTTCTAAGCGCCCAGAACACAGACCAGGTTCGAGCGCTGCTCAGGACCGGGATGCCGCTGGGCATAGAAACCGATGCGGTCTGGGAGCCGGAGACAGCTCAACTCGGTCCTGGCGAAGTGCTCCTGTTATACACGGATGGCATCACCGAAGCGCTGAATGAGCGGGGGGAGTTTTTCCAGTCGGAGCGGTTATTGGAGGTCGTGCGAGCCAACCTGGGACGTTCGGCTCAGGAAATCCGAGACGCCCTCCTGGCAGAAGTTCATCAATTCACAGGCCATGGGCCTCAGTTTGATGACATCACCTTGCTGATCGTGGCGCGGGACGCTTGAGGGTCGAAATGTAATTTGCGCAACTGCGACAATCACGGTATAATAACCCTGCTGCCCCCGTAGCTCAGTGGATAGAGCGGCGGCCTCCGAAGCCGTGTGCGGGCGTTCGAGTCGCCCCGGGGGTGCTCTGGGAGAAACGGGGGAGTGAGCTACAGCTCACTCCCCCGTTTCTGCTTATCAGCCCTCTCTGGCCTACCGCGACGAGCGCCCTCTGTGGTCGGCAGACGGCAACCATCACCCTCAGCTCTCCACCGTTGTCCACTTCCCCCTGATTCCCTCTCTGCCATCCCTCACGACTTTCTGATTGGGTGCATTTCAGTTTGGTGGCGAGTTGTAGGCTTGCCGCCAGCGTTCATCGAA
>CAZQDO010000352.1:0-6406 GCA_964592085.1 uncultured Anaerolineae bacterium
CCCCATAGCACTGTCGACCTGAGGAGGCCAGAGTTGGTTGTGAACCAACTCTGGCTATGAGAATTGTACTTTGAAGAGCACAGGAGTGTCCTGCGCTCTTTTTTAGTCCCTGAATTAGGCAAGTTGAACACTAGCGTTGTGTTAGGGTTCACCAGATTTTTGCAGAGATCTTGTTATGCCCATTGAATTTTGTCGTCAATTATGATATTCTAGTTGTGATGGGAACGATAGGTTACCTTAGAGACGTAGCCGATATACCGAATACCCAGGTTTTAGGCAGGAGGTTCATATGACCGATCAATTTACCCACGGCTACGCGCTGCTTATCGGCGTGGACGAGAACTATGTAGACAAGTGGGCCCTGCCCGACGTGGCCAAGGACATCGAAGCACTAGCAGGAGTGCTAACCCACCCTGACCGGTGTGCTTACCTCAACGACAACGTCAAAGTCATTAGGGGCCAGACGGCGACTCGCCAGGGTATCCTGGATGGGCTGGAATGGCTGCAAGAGTCTATCCAAGCCAACCCCAACCAGGACGCCACGGCCGTCGTCTACTATACCGGCCACGGCTGGCGCGACAAATCGGTCGAGCCGCCTGAGTTCTACCTGATCCCCTACGATATTCGAGAGGATAAGATCAGATCACGCGCGCTGCGAGCCGCCGATTTTGCCGAGGCAGTGGGCGAGTTGCGACCGCAGCGCCTAGTGGTGGTGCTCGACTGTTGCCACGCGGCGGGTATGGGCGCCAAAGACGTGTTCCCTCTGTCGGCCGGATACGTCGGCTCGGCTATCGCCCCCACGCTGCTGATGGCAGACGAAAAAGCGGTTGCCGGACCGGGTGCCAAGGGCCTGGAGGCTTTGGCTCAAGGGCAAGGCCGCGCCGTGCTTAGCTCCTCAAGCGGGGAGCAGAGTTCTTACATACGCAAGGATAGGGTGATGAGTATCTTCACCTATCACCTGATCGAGGCGCTCACCGGTCACGCCCAGCCCCAGGAAGGGGCAACCGAGGTGTTGGTTTCGGACGTGATGAGCCACGTCTATCGGCGTGTGCCCCAAAGTGCCCAGGCTGATTGGGGTGTGGAGCAAACGCCCGATTACCAGGTCAGTGGCAACTTCCCCGTCGCGCTGTTGCTGGGCGGCAAAGGATGGAGCAAGGGCCAACCTGCGCCCGACCCCTTGGAAGGAATTCCCGAGGAGGAGGCCATGGCACGCAAGATTGACACTCACGGCGGTGCCTACGTTGGCGGCAGCGTCGATACCGGTGGTGGTGACTTTGTCGACCGTGACAAAATCGTTCACGGGGACGAGGTGCGCGGCGACAAGGTGGGTGGTGACAAGATCACTGTCGGGGACATCTCCAGCAGCACGGGCATCGCCATTGGCCGCGGCGCCCAGGCAAGTGTGACGCAGGAACTGGGTGGTGACGAGATTGCCAAACTGTTCGATGCGATCTACCAACAGATCGAGGCTCGTCCCGAGGACCCGGACGTGGACAAAGAGGAACTGACTGAGACGGTTCAGAAGATCCAGGGCGAGGTGGCCAAGGGCGAGGAGGCTAACCCTAATAGAGTCGAACGCTGGCTGAAAACGTTGGCCATAATGGCCGACGACATCTTTGAGGTTACCGTTGCCTGCCTATCCAATCCCGTGGCAGGAGTCGCCACTGTCATCCGCAAGGTGGCGGAGAAGGCAAAGGAAGAGACCGCTTAGATAAAGTTCTTTCGTAATGACCGACCTGTTTGAACGATTCAACCAACTCGATCCCGAGCGGCAGCGGTATACGCTGCAATCCTTGGCGCTCCACTTGAGTCAGGCGGGGCGGAATGAAGCCCTGTATACCCTGATTGACAAAGCTTGGATGGACGTCAAGCTCGCGCACACACGCTCCCACCGCGGCTTTGCCCAGGACCTTGAGTTAGCAATTCGGACGGCCTCCGCCGAGCGGCCACCGAATACGGTCCAAGTGATACGCGGTTGCCTGATCTACGCGACGTTGGGGGAACTGGCCAGCAACGTGCCTCCGGAACTACTGGGCGTCTTGGCTCAGCTAGGCCAGGCAACGAGGGCGCGGAGCTATGCTGAGCTGATCCAGAATCGAGCTCAGAAAAGTCGGGCTTACCGTTTGATCGCTGAGGCGCTCGAGACCCAAAAGGCGTTTGGTGCGGCCCGGGAGGTTAGGGAGCAAGCGTTGGCGACGGCTGAACTCATGACCAATCGAGCGGAGAAAGCGAAGGCGCTGCACGAG
Organism: uncultured Anaerolineae bacterium; assembly: GCA_964592085.1. Lineage (GTDB taxonomy): Bacteria > Chloroflexota > Anaerolineae > VGOG01 > VGOG01 > CAZQDO01. Next base: position 2,247 of record CAZQDO010000352.1, read on the forward strand.
ATGGCCTTGACCTTTGCCCAGAAAGGCGAGAGGGAACGTGCCGCCCAGATCGCCCAAAGGATGTTGGAGATGCTGCGGCCGGCGCAGACGATCCATGAAGAGCATGAGGATAAATCTCTGCAAAAGATGGTTCCCTTCTTGGCCCAAGTGGGCGAGGTGGAACGCGCTTTTGAGACGGTGGAGGAAATCCAGGAGCCGTGGATGCAGGAGGTAGCGCTGCAGGAGCTGTCGGTGGTTCTGGCCTCCCAGGGGCATGTGGAGCGGGCGCTGGAGACCATTCAGGCGATCAACATGCCGGGGTTACGAGACCAAGCGCTGCGGGAGATAGCTCAGGCCCTGGCTGAGGTGGGCGACGTGGAGAGGGCCGTCAGGATCGCCGAGCAGGCCTTGAAGGCAGCAGAAGCGGTTCCAGAAGCGCACCAAAAGGCCGAGGCGCTGATCGAGATAGCCCAGGCCCTGGTCCAAGTCGGCCAGCGCGGGCGGGCTTTGCAGATCACCGAACGCGCGGTGGAGATCATCCAGCAGGATGCTCATTCTCAAGTTCACTACCGCTCGAAGGCGCTGAGCGGTGCTGCTTTAGTCCTGGTCCAGGCCGGCGAGCGAGGCCGAGCTGCTGAAATAGCCGAGCGGGCACTGGAGGCCGCGGAGCAAACTCAGAATAGGTTATACAAGGCGTGGGACCTTGTCCAGGTAGCTCATGCCCTGGCCGAGGCGGGCCAGGTGGAGCAAGCACTCCAGACGGCGGTGGCGATCCGTGAGGGGAGTTCAGTGATTGCAAGGAGCAAGAAGGATGCGCTGATCAAAGTGGCCCAAGCCTTGGCCCATCTGGGTGGCGGAAAGGGGTTAAGACAGACTTTGGCGGTGGTGGAGACCATGCATTACGGGAAAATGAAAGCCGAAGTGCTGGCCGTTGTTGCCCAGGCAATGGCCAGGGCGGAAGAGAGAAAGGGGCTGGAGCAGGTATCACGAGTGGCGGAGACCATTTCAGAGATTTATTATAGAGTGGGGGCGCAAGCTGCGGTGGCCCAAGCCATGGTGCACCTGGGCGAACCGGAACGGGCGGCAGAGGTCGCCGAACGCGCCCTACGGACTGGTCAAGTCTTTGAGCACAAGTTTCCCCAGGTGCAAGCGTTGGGTAGTGCGGCCTGTGCCCTGGCCCAGGTGGGGCAGAGGGAGCACGCCGCCCAAGTTGCCGGTTATGCATTGCAAGTGGCAGGGGCGATTCCGCATGAGTATTACCAGGCAGCAGCATATAAGGAAGTGGTCCAGGCCCTGGCTCAGGCCGGCGAGCTAGAACAGGCAGCCCAGGTGGCCCAGCGGGCACTGCAGGTGGCACAGGCTATCCAGGTTGTAAAGCCTCGAGCGGACGCGCTGACCAGTGCCGCCCAGGCGCTGGCCTTGGCAGGCGAAGCAGAACGAGCATTCCAAGCGGCGATGTCGATCTCGGATGAGAAATACAGAACCAACGGGTTGAGCGCAACGGCCCAGGCTCTGACCGAAGCAGGCCAGGTAGAGTGGGCATCCCAGGCGGCGGAGGCGATCCAGGACGAAAGGGAAAAAGCCGAGGCGCTGATCAACGTCGCTCAGGCCCTAATCCGGGCCGGCGAGGGCGAGCGCATCCCAGAAGTCGCCCGGCACGCCCTGAGGGCGGCGGAGGCGATCCAGGCGGAGCAGTTCAGAACTAAGGCACTGATAAAGCTGGCCCAGACCTTGGTCCAGGCCGGCGCCGGAGGACGCACTCCCGAAGTCGCCGAGCGGCTGTTGGGGGTGGCCGAGGCAGCCACAGATAGGCAGCGCAGAGCAGACGCGCTGAGCAGCGCTGCTTCAGTCCTGGCCCAAGGCCAAAGGGCGCAAGTCCTGGCCCAGGCAGACAGAGGCAGGAAGAAGAAGCGCTGGCGTCTCAGGTTGAGGCGCGAACCTATGCCCAATTCTATGCACTCAGACCATCCACAGCCATATGCTGCCGAAATTGCCGAGCGCGCGCTTCAGGTAGCAGAGACAATCGGGGAAGGGTGGCAGAAGGCGCAGGCACTGAGCAATGTAGCCCAGGCTCTGGTCGAGATGGGCGAGCAGAAACGCGCTGCCGAGGCCGCGCAGCGCGCTTTGGAAGCGGCGCAGAACAGCCTGGATAGCATGACCAAACCGTGGGCGCTGAGCAGTGCTGCTTTAGCCCTGGCCCGGGTGGGCGATCTGGAGGGGCTTAAGCAAGCTATGGCGGCCACGAGGGAGTTTCGGTGGATGGGGCGCAGTTCCTATGCTGAAGTGCGTAGTGAGGTAGCACAGGCTCTGGCCCAACTAAACGAACCTGAGCGCGCATTGCAGGTGGCCGAAGCGATCCAGGACGAACAGTTCAGCGGCGAGTTGGTGCAAGCCTTATTCCAGGCCAGCGTGGGTGTACGCGCCCCCGAGGTCGCCCGGCAGTTGTTGCTTGCGGCCGAAGCGAGGTTGGAGAGACTGCCAAGCGCCTTCGACACCGCCCGTCTGAGGGGGCGCACGAGCGTGTTCCAGGTGTTGGAACCCGCAACCGCGCTCCTTGCGGGCGTCGATGAAGGCCACACACTCTGGGACTTGTGCCAGGCGATCCAGGAAGTTGATGCTTGGTGGGGACACTCAGCAGATAGGGGTGTCCTGCCCCAATCAGCGTGACCCCGGTACCCGAAAGGAGCTCCACACAGGATGTCTGACGAAAGAATATCCCAAGCCATCGAGAAGCTCAAGGCAGCCGCGGTCACCACGGATGATCCCGCGCTCCGGAAAACGATCCAGGTGCTGGGTGATGCTATTTCCGTTGGCGATATCAGCGGCTCGACGGGTGTGGCCATCGGGCGTAACATCCGAATGGTGATCAACCAAGTCAACTTGCCGGCCGATACAGTGGCGGCGCTCCTCGACGCACGCAACGCGCTGGGAGCGTCGCTGGGCCTCGACCCCGACCGCTACCACCTCGGCACCTTCATTGCCGACAAAACGCGCGATTTCGTGGGGCGTGAGTTTGTCTTCGGAGCCATCGAAGGGTTTATGACCAAGCAGCGGTGTGGCTATTTCATCATCGAGGCCGATCCCGGCCTGGGCAAGAGTGCCATTCTGGCCGAGTACGTGCGCAGGACTGGCTGCATCGCCCACTTCAACGTGCGAGCCCTGGGTATCACCAGCGCATCGCAGTTTCTGGAGAGCGTGTGCGTCCAACTGATCGTCGAGTTCGGCCTGCCCTATCCCGGCCTCCCTCCGAGCGCAACGCAGGATGGTGTGTTCCTGTCAAAGCTGCTCTCGGAGGCCAGTGCCAAACTCGAGCCGGGGGAACGCCTGGTGATTGCGGTCGATGCGCTGGATGAGGTTGATCTGGCGGGCCATCCGGAAGGCTCCAACATCCTGCACTTACCCACCACCTTGCCCGATGCTGTCTATTTCGTGATGACGCGGCGGCAGGTGGCTGTGCCATTTGTCGTGCAGTCGCCCCAGGAACTGCTGGACCTGATGCAGCACCCGGCCGAGAACCGGAGTGACGTGGAGCGGTATCTGCGGCAGGGCACCGAGCGCCCCGGGCTCCGCGCCTGGATCGATGGGCAGAATATGGCCGTCGAAGAATTCGTTAGCACGCTCACCGAACGCAGTGAAAGCAACTTCATGTACTTGCGCTACGTGTTGCCGGAGATCGAGAAAGGGGCATACGAGGACCTGAGCGTTGAGAACCTGCCCATGGGACTGGAAGGTTATTACGACGATCACTGGCGACGGATGGGGATGACGGCCAGGCCCCTGCCGCGGGTCAAGATCAGGATTGTGTACATCTTGAGTGAGATACAGCAACCGGTATCCCGCAGACTGATTACCCAGTTCGCAGATAGCCAGAATCTGCGTATCGACGAGCTGACGGTGCAGGAAGTGCTGGATGAATGGGATGAGTTCTTGCACGAGCAGCCCCATCCAGACGGCACGCGCTACAGCGTGTATCACGCCAGCTTCCGGGACTTCTTGCACCGCAAGGACATCGTGCAAGCGGCCGGGGTGACGATTCAGGGCATCAATGCACTGATCGCTGATGACCTGTGGAAGAACTTGTTCGGCGAAGGATGACGATGGGAAGTTTAGCATTACCTTTGACCGAACCTTCGTAACCGCACAACTGGAATTGAAGTAAGCCGATTGGTGGGGAAAGCACT
>CAZQDO010000353.1:0-1099 GCA_964592085.1 uncultured Anaerolineae bacterium
AACGTAGCTCAAATATTGCAACACCCTGGGCATGGCAGCGATAGGGAACATGAAGCCCGAAAGGAATATGGAAGGGAGCATGATGAAATAGCTGAGAAGCATGGCCTCCTGTTGGGTATTGGAGACGGTGGAGATGAACAGCCCCAGTCCCAGGGAGGTCATCAAGGCGAGAGTCGAGAGGGCCAGGAGCAGCAAGAGGCTGCCCCGTATCGGCACGCCGAACCAGAAGGAGCCGATGGCCAGCACCTCCAGGGTGTCCAAGAAAGCGATGAACACGTAGGGGACCAGCTTCCCGACGATGAGCTCATACGACTTGAGCGGGGTGACGATGATCTGCTCGATGGTGCCTCGCTCCCGCTCCCGCACGATAGCCATAGAAGTCAGAAAGGTGGTCAGAAATTGCATGATGGTCCCGATGAGGCCGGGGATCATGAAGTTGGCGCTGGCCAGCTCCGGATTGTACCAGACGCGGGGCCGCACCTCCAGGCCCGGTTGCTCCTCAGGGTCTATTCCCATCATCTGTTGGATGATCTCCACTGACTTGGCCTGCCCCACCGCAGAGGCCGCCGAGAGGGCAGCGTTGGCGATGTTGGGGTCCGAACCGTCTATGACCACGCTTATCTGAGCTGTTCCCTCGCGCGCCAGGTCTCTGCTGTAGCCCGTCGGGATGAGCAGCCCCGCACGAGCCTTCCCTCCATCAATGAGGCGAGCCAGGGCCTCCTCGCTGGCGACGTAATAGTTGATGTCAAAGTAGCCTGAGGATCGGTAAGTCTCTATCAGCTCCCTACTCTGGACGGTTCGATCCTGGTCAAAAACGGCGGTCGAGATGTGATCCACATCGGTGGTTGCCGCATAGCCCAGCAGCACTAACTGAATCATTGGAATGAGGAACATCACCGCCAGGGTGCGGGGATCGCGAAAGATCTGGATGCACTCCTTCCAAATAACGGCCAGAATTCGGCGCATGTGGTCTCTCACTCAAAACGTTATCGAGTGCTTGCGATAGACAAAAGTCTCCTGATCGAGCATTCCCGCCTCAGTCGTTCCTCTGAGTTCCTCCGACTTCCCCAGAGTTCCTTACTAGTGTTCCAGGGAACTC
>CAZQDO010000353.1:1199-6396 GCA_964592085.1 uncultured Anaerolineae bacterium
GCGGCGACATTCCAGAGGGAGTGGAGGCCGACGCCGGCTGCGTAAGCCCCCAGAAGGCGCCAGGGGCGTCGGGTGGTGAAAAGGTAATACCAACCCAGGCCCATCAGCCCCCCTCCCAGGCAATGCATGGCCGTAGCCCCAATGCGCAACGTGGCCACCCCGGCCCAGCCCTCCAAAGAGGAGACGCCGTTAAAGAGCGCCTCGGCCAGGGCAAAGCCAGCGCCGCCAGCCAGGCCCCAGAAGAACGACTGCGCCTTGCTGGGCCGGCGATAGCTCATGAGAACCACGCCCAGGGACTTGAAGATCTCCTCCACCATCGGGGCGATGACGAGCACGATGATACCCAGGGCGATGAGGACCGGCGGAGAGAGCAGAGGGCTGTAAAGGCTTTCGGGATTCTGAAGCCAGCGGGGATCTTGCAAATAGGTCGTCAGTTCCTGCAACCAGGCAGCGCCGCCCGGCATCAGCGCCGCCAGAGTGAGCACAACCACCACCGCGAGCAAGCCAAACACAGCCTCCACCCCGAAAGCCCCAATGGTAGCCAGAAAAGCACCGCTGGCCAGTTGAAGCACCACCTCCCGCCAGCGGGTGTCGCTCTCCGTCAGCCTGCGGCCGACGAAGGTCAGGAAGAAAAGCGGGGGCAGGACAGCCGCCAAGATGTAGAAAGGGGGGAAGGTCAGTGCAGGCAGGAGATCAAAGGTGAGGATGGCCTGGCCGAAGATCACAGCCACGACGAAGACAGCCACCAGCACCCAGGCAGGCCGAGGGCTGAAGGGTCGCGAGGGCAGTCTCCGCAGCGAACTCACGCCCTGCCAGGCCAGGGGCAGGCCCAGCCCCACGCCCAGGGCGATGAAGGACGCACCTGCGACTGCCCTCAGCACGTCAATCTCCCCTCCTCCAATGAGAGGAGAAATGAAGTATAACGCTCCCGCCAGCAGGCCCAGAGAGGCAATGCCAAGACCAGTCATACAAACAATGATTTTTGCGATTCTAAGCAAGAGTCCCCCTCCCATTTATTGGATTCCTTCCTGCTTCTTCACATGGCCGATTTCTACTTCAAAGATGCGCTTCAAAATCGCCAGTGTGCAAGCATAGGTTGATTCGATTCCCGAAAGGCCCAATCTTTTGTCCAGCAGACTTGCCTTTTTGCTATAGGGCGTGTCGGACGCATAATGAAGCATACCGATGTCATACGCATCATCTTCTTGCATATTGATGGACTTATCCATCGGGAAACGCTCAGGGTAAAGATTCTCATAGATCGCACAAAGGTAGGGACCCGCTTCCATTTCGAGTCCATTATAACCATCACGATGAAAATCTCTCATCATCTCCATGCTCTCCAAAAACGTACCTCGGCTCGTTACCAATTTTTGCTGATCAAATACTGCGGCTTGGTGTAGATGGTCAATAACGTCCATCATGGAAAAGCAGTTTTTGAAGAAGAATAGATTTCGTGATAAACCATCAAGCACCGTATTGGAGATCATCACATCGCCAACCCGCCCACTCAACGTAGCAGCTTTGCCCAGGATGTAGATCCCACGGATTTCTGCGGCACTGGCAGTGACCTGGGAAAGCAGGTGGTACGCTGCCAAACCGAACGGATAGTCAACATTCAATATCATCGCCCGGCTTTTCTTCAGCAAGTTCTGGTCATCCACAGACAATCTGGGATCCAAACGTTCGGGTATGATCTTACGCATGTCAACGATAATGGAGTCGAGGTCCAGATAAGGGCCACCTGCAAACCGATAGATACCGGACTCTTCCTCCATTTCTTGCCGGGCCATCTTAATCTCTTTGTCAGACTGAATATAGTGCTGCATGGTGTAATAGAGGAAGTTCAATTGGGGTCCGACCTCGCCATCAGCTTCCAGGATGTGCCACTGCCGTCGTAGACCCTCGTTATCATTGGCCATCGCGTGAGCTAAGATTGATTCCCTGTGCCTTATAGCAAATCCTGAAAGCAGATTCGCCAGACTGTGCGTATTGCTCGAAACGAAATATATGGGTCTGAATTCTATCAGGGTGTCATCGAAACAGTCCAGGAGATGAATCCACCAGTTTTGAACCGCCCTCCTGAAATTGCTGAAGCCGCCTGTTAAGAGCTTTACCCGGATGTCCACTGGATTGAGGGCTATGGCCGCCATTTTTCCATCCCAGTTCTCTCCCCACAATCTCTGCAAGAGACCCCAATCCTCTGTAGATAGTCCCCATGCTTGTCTGAGCTCATCTTGCATGGCATCTGCCATGACAATGCCATTAGCCAGGTCATGGCCAAAAGAAGTATCTTTAATGAGATCGTTCATTTTGTTCCATTCAATCTGGAAGGCAGTGAGCAACGGTATCAGATCATCAATGTCAGATAGGCTATTCACAAATACAATCAGGGTTGATTTCCCATCAAAAGCCATACGTCTACGCCGCGCATCAGTCTCAACCATTTCCCATTCAAAGATGTCCTGTAATCCTCCCCTTTTGAACACTTCCTCATTCTGTCCTATAACGACCAGCTTAACGCGATTTATGCAATCTGGCAATCGCCTTGCAGAATACAGAAAAGCCGCCAAATCAACGTTCTTTGAACTTGCTTGCGGATGCAAGCTCGATTCCATGTCGGCATGGCTGCTCTCCAATGCTCGCAGAAAGATCTCACTACCGCTTCGAAGGAGCGAGTGATAGGTCCGCACGTGTTTTTCCATCCACTCACTTTCAAATCCGCTTCTCATTTCTCATCAATGGCCCGGCTTAGATATTCCCACCTCTGTGAGACAGCGTATAGCTTTGCCATCTTAAGCACTGGCCACCTCCTCACCTGATAATCATATCTTTTTTGGCTCAAAATGTCAACCGAAGAACAGCGGATCCCTTCGACAGGCTCAGGGCAAGCAGCAGGATTAACGGATCAAGTAGCCTGGTTTGAGAAGTAATCCGTAAATCCTGCGAATCCGTGTTCTCATTTCAACAACTCCCTCAAAATCGCCACCGCCGCTTCTTTGTCCAAAGGCTCGTTGTTGTTGCCACACTTGGGGCTTTGCACGCAGGAGGGACAGCCGTCTTTGCATGGGCACTCCTTGATGGCCGACAGGGTGGCTCGCCAAAGCTCCTTCAGGATGTCGAAGCCCTTCTCGGCGATGCCCACCCCGCCGGGGAAGGCGTCGTAGATGAAGACCTGGGGCTGGCCCGTATCGGGGTGCTGGGGAGTGGAGAGGCCGCCGATGTCCATGCGATCGCACATGGCGAAAAGGGGCAATATCCCGATAGCGGCGTGCTCCAGGGCGTGCAGCCCGCCGTGGAAGTGCAAGCCGCGCCTGGACAAGCGGCGGGCCAGCTCCGGTGGCACGTCAAACCAGAGGGCCTTGGTCTCGAAAGACTGAGGCGGCAGGTCCAGGTATTCCACGCTCAACACTGCCTCGCTAAACTGCTGCTTGCGAGCGTAGCCGATGACCTGCTGAGTGACCCGCACCTGGCCAAAGAAGGCGGCGGTTTTGGGAAATTGCTTGTGCTTGAAGGAGCGCACGATGCTCACGTCGTTTAGCTCGCGAGGTTGGGTGTAATAGTCCACGTCCACCGGTCGCAGGCGGGCTACCTGAGCCTGCAAGTCCAGATCGGTAACCAGGTAGGATTCTCCCTGGTGCAGATAGATGGCGCCGGGGTGGACGCGGTAGAAGGCCGAGGAGCCTTCGATCTCTTCCAGGGTCTGGTAGCCCCTGGATTCATCCAGGAGAGCAAAACGAGTGCCTGAGATGGAGCGCAGATTCACCTCTTGAGCCGGGTAGCTCCCGCCCACGTTGTACCAGCGCTCGTTCCGATAGACCAGGACGCCCCTTCGTTCCAGGCTGATCATGGCCTCAACGAAGCCGGGGCCAAAGAGGAACTCGTCGTCGTTGGTGAGGGGCAGCTCGTGGGCCGCGCAGGGGAGGTGCTTCTCCAGGATGTAGACGTTGTCGGGAGCGGTGAGGGCGTGCTCGTGGCCCCGGCCAAATAGGGCCGCTGGGTGGCGCATGAAGTATTGATCCAGGGGGCCGTCCAGGCCGATAAGCACCGACAGGGACTCCCGCACGCCTCGCCCGGCCCGCCCGGCCTGCTGCCAGGTGCTGGCGATGGTGCCTGGATAGCCCACCAGAACCGTAGCGTCCAGGCTGCCCACGTCCACTCCCAGTTCCAGCGCGCTGGTGGCCGTCACCCCCAGCAGCTTGCCGCTGAACAACTCCCGCTCGATCTGGCGGCGCTCCTCCGGTAGGTATCCCGCCCGGTAGGACTTGATCAACGGGACCAGGTCGGGATCCTTTTCCTTCAGAATCTCGCGAGCGTAGCGGAGGATAAGCTCAGCCACCTTGCGGGCCCTGGTAAAGGTGATGTTGCGCACGCCCTGGCGAGCCATCTCCACGAACAGATCGGTGGCCTCGGAGTTGGCGCTGCGGCGAGTGGTCCTGGCCCGGTCGAGGAAGGGCGGATTCCAGAGGACGAAATCCTTGGCCCCGCTGGGAGAACCGTCGTCGTCCACCACCAGGCTTGTCCTGAGCGAAGCCGAAGGGGCGGGGACGCCGACCAGCCGCTCAATGTGCTCGCCAGGGTTGGCGATGGTCGCCGAGCAACAGATGAACTGGGGATCCGCGCCGTAGAACTCGCAAACGCGGCGCAGACGGCGGAGGACGCAAGCCACCTGAGAGCCGAACACCCCGCGGTAGATGTGGGCCTCGTCAAGGACCACGTACTTGAGGTTGGCGAAGAAATGGGCCCAGAGGGTATGGTTGGGGAGGATGCCCAGGTGCAGCATGTCGGGGTTGGTGAGGAGGATGGCCGCCTCTTTGCGCCGACGAGCGCGCGTGGATTGCGGGGTGTCGCCATCGTAGGTGCCGAATTTCACCTCTGGCAGGTTGGGACGGGTCAGTTCCCGCAGAGAGCGGAGCTGGTCCTGGGCCAGGGCCTTGGTGGGAAAGAGATAGAGAGCGCGGGATCGCCAATCGCCGATGACGGCCTCCAGGACGGGCACGTTGTAGCACAGGGTCTTGCCGCTGGCCGTGGAGGTAGCCACCACCACGTTCTTTCCAGCCCGGGCGGCGTTGATGGCCTGAGCCTGGTGGGTGTAGAGCTTCTCCGCCCCCACTCGTTTGAGGGCATCTTGCAAGGGACGTGGCAATGGCCTATCCAACCGCCCTTAGCGTGCCCGCCTCGGCGGGATGGTCTGCGT
>CAZQDO010000354.1:0-6387 GCA_964592085.1 uncultured Anaerolineae bacterium
CGCTCGCTGGGAGGGGATCCTCTACGTGCCGCGATATGGGCAGTACAATCTGGGCCTGGTGGCTCCCGCTGCGGGCCAGGTCTACCTGGACGAGAACCTGCTGCTGGATGAGCCGGGCGAGGCCCGGCTTGTCCTGGCCCAGGGCAACCATGCTCTGCGGGTGGAAGCCGCCCTCCCTTCATCCCCCCCAGGTGGGGGGGAGAGAGGGGGGGGACGGGTGGACCTCTATTGGCAGCCGCTGGGGGAGCCGCCCAATCCGATTCCCCAGCAGTTCCTCTACACCACCCCTCCGGTGACCAACAACGGCCTCCTGGGTCGCTACTACCGGGGACTGGATTGGGCGGGGGAGCCGGCGATGGAACAGATTGACCCCTCCCTGGCCCTCTATTTCCACGTCACCTTGCTGAGCAGGCCCTACACCGTGGAGTGGACGGGCAAGCTGGAAGCTCCTACGGCTGGAACCTACGGCTTCGGCCTGGAGTCCATTGACGATTCCTGGCTCTACGTTGATGGTCAGCCTGTCACAGAAACCCACGTGCACAACCAGTACCGTGAAGGACAGATCAGCCTGACGGCGGGCTTACACGACATCGCCGTGCGCTTCGTGGACAAGAGCAACCATTCCCACATCAATCTCTACTGGAGGCCCCCCGGCAGCGGGCAGGAGATCATCCCCTCGCAGCGGCTTCTTCCGCCTCAGGGGGCGTATCCTGAGCGCGTAGTACACGCGCCGACGGCGCCTGCTGTGCCCGTGGAGCCCCAGGAGATGACCCTGGGCCAGCCCGATATCTGGGGTGGGCCGGGGACGGACGAGGGGCTGTTCAACGAGCCTCGGGGCATCGCCGTTGACCAGGAGGGGAACGTCTACGTGGCCGACGCCGGCAACCGCCGCATCCAGAAGCTCGACCCTCAGGGGGAATTCCTCCTGGCCTGGAACGGTGGGGAGGAGGACTTCGTCGAGCCGCTGGCCATAGTCGTAACCAGTCAGGGTCAGGTACTCGTTCTCGACTCCGACATGGGATGGATCTATCGCTTCACCGCCGAGGGCGAGTCCCTGGGCCGCTTCGGCGGGCCGGAGGCCCAGCTCTTCCATCCGCGGGGTATGGCCATTGACGCCCAGGACAACCTCTACATCGCCGACACCGGGGGCTGCCGCATCATCAAATACGATGTCCAGGGTAACCGCCTGGCTATGTTCGGGGAGAAGGGGAGCGGGCCCGACCAGCTCGTGGAGCCCACCGACGTGGCTATCGGGCCGGGAGGCGGCCTCTACGTGGCCGACACGTCCAACCGGCGGATTCAGCGCTGGGACATGTTTGGCCGCTATCAGGCTGAGTGGGCCATCCCCCTGGCTAGCCCCTACAATGGCCCTCACCTGATCCTGGCCGCCGATGGTAGCCTCTTTGCCACCACCCCTGAGGAGCACCAGGTGCGGCGCTATTCTCCTGAAGGCGAGCTTTTGGACCAATGGGGTGGCCTGGACCAGTTCCGTATCCCCGTGGGCCTCACGTTGGATGAGGCGGGCAACCTCTACGTGACTGATACGCTGAACCATCGGGTGCAGAAGTTGGGAACCAATGGGAGATAAGCGAACCATCAGGTATTTCGCCCTGGCGCTCCTGGCCCTGGCCCTTGGCGTGATCGCCCAGCGGCGTTTTGTGCAGAGCCAGGTGGACGATGCGCTGATTCTGTACGGGATTGCCGCCCTCGTGTTCGTGCTGGCTTTGTGGAAGCTAGGCCCCGTCTGGCAACAGCCCCAGGCTCCAGCGGAGGAGACATCCGTCGCTCCCCAGCGCCGCTTTTGGGGGTTCGTCTTGTTGGCCCTGGCAGTTTCGGCCAGCGTGCTGGCCCTTAGCCGCTTTCGTGTCGAGCCTCCTGAAGATATCGCCTGGGTTCTCTATCTTCTCAGCATCCTCCTTTTCGTTGCCGCCCTCTATGCGCTGGATGGCCGTGATCCCCGACAGCAGTTGCGCGACTGGTGGCGAGAACTGCCCGCACGCCGATGGGAACTGGCAGGGCTGGCCTTGATCCTGCTGCTGGCCGCCTTCTGTCGCCTCTACCAGGTCAACACCATCCCCTCCGGCGTGTTCTTCGACGAGGCGACGAACGGGCTGGACGCCAAACGGGTGCTGGAGGAGGGATTCCACCCCGTTTATTTTGAGGCCAACTACGGCCGGGGTGCCCTGTTCATTTATCTGCTGGCCTTCGCCTTCAAGCTGCTGGGGCCCACGGCCGTCGTGATGCGCCTGGTGGTGGCCATCCTCGGCGTACTGACAGTGTTGGCCTTCTACCACCTGGCACGTCTCATCTTCGGCGACTACCGCATGGGCCTGATAGCGGCTTTCCTGCTGGCCCTGTCGCGCTGGCACATCAACTTCAGCCGCATCGTCTTCGACGCTGTCCTCCTGCCCCTGCTACAGATCGTCTGCTATTACTTCTTCTTGAAGGGCCTGCGTACCAGGCGCAGGCTGGATTTTATGTGGGCTGGCCTGGCGCTGGGATTGGGGTTGCATACCTACGCGCCGTTTCGCGCCATCCCCTTTGTCCTCATCGCCTTCTTCGTTTTCTTGATCGCCGATGCCGCGCTGCGACGCCGCAACTTCTTGCGGGAATTTGGCGTGCCTCTGGTGGTGGCCGTCTTCGCCGCCTGTCTGGTGTTCGCGCCGCTGGGACAGTACGCGCTGCGCCACCGCCGCGCCTTCATGGATCGGACCCAGGCGGCCAGCATCTTCACCAAGCGGGACCAGGCCGACATCGTGGAGGCCCTCCGCAGCAACACGCGCTTGCACCTGCTCATGTTCAACTGGCGCGGCGACAAGAATGGCCGACACAATCTGCCCGGCGAACCGATGCTGGACTTCGCCAGCGGGGTGCTGTTCGTCATCGGCCTGGGCTATGCCCTGTATCGGTGGCGAGAGCCCCCCTTCTTTTTGTTTCTCGTCTCCTTTTGCGCCCTGCTGATGGGTGGCATCCTCTCAGTGGACTTCGAGGCACCCCAGGCGCTGCGCTCCTTTGGCGTGCTGCCGGCCGTCTACGTGTTCATGAGCGCGGTGCTGGAACGGCTGTGGGCGGCCTTCCGACGCGGCTTCGGGGAAAAATGGCGGGCGGTGTTTCTCGGCGGCATAGCCATCCTTTTGGCCTTCATAGGGGTGCGTAACTACCGCACCTACTTCTATCGGCAGGCCCGCGATTTTGCGGTGTGGAATGGTTTTCACACCGCAGAGACCCTCACGGCTAAGGAAATGAAGGCCCTGGGGTCGTCCTATCAGTTCTACGTCACCTCGCTCTACTACGAGCACCCGACGGTGCGGTTCCTGGCACCTGAGATCAGCGGTTACAAGCGCATTGAAGTGGGCGACAACCTCCCCATCCGCGAGAGCGACCGCCCGGTGGTCATGTTCCTCGATCCTCAGAAGGAGGCCATGTATCGGGATGCCCGACGGTTCTACCCCGGTGCTGAGGCCAAGGAGTACACCTCTCCATACGGCGGGCCTGTGGTGCTATATGCCGTCGAGTTGGACCTGCAGGATCTGGCCAGTGTCCAGGGATTGGTGGCGCGGTATTACGAGGGGGAGGATTGGCAGGGCCAGCCAGCCATTGAGCGGCGCGAAGCGCAGTTGGACGCTGACTGGGGCACCGACGCGCCACTGTCCCTGCCTTTCAGTGCTGAGTGGGAGGGGGTGCTCTACGTGCCCCGCTACGGCGCCTACACTATAGGCATTTTGGCGCCGGGCGACGCGGAGGTTCTGATTGACGAGTACCCCGTGCTGGAGGCCGCCGAAGAGCAAACCATCATGCTGGCCAAAGGAAACCACGCCCTGCGCGTTCGTGCCGTCGGTGCGCCTGGTCGGGTGGAGCTGTACTGGCGGCCTCCCGGTCAGTCACAGCAATCTATCCCGGATTGGGCTTTGTATGCCAACCCGCCTGTCACCAACAACGGGCTCCTGGGGAGCTACTATCCCAATTCGAACTGGACACCGCCCGTCGCTCTGAGCCAGATTGATCCGGCCATCGCCATGTGGTTTCACGTCACGCCACTGGGTCGGCCCTACACCGTGGAGTGGCAGGGGATGATCGCAGCACCGCAGTCAGGCGACTATGCCTTTGGTACGTCCTCGATTGATGAATCGCAGGTCTACATTGATGGAGAACTGTTGGTAGACAACCCAGGGCAGAACCGGTACGTGGAGGGTCGCGTCAACCTGGCGGCCGGCTTGCATCAAATCAACATCCGCTATGCCGATCGCTCCAGTCATTCCTTCATCCAGTTGTTCTGGAGACCGCCTGGCCGGGGACAGGAGATTGTGCCGGCATCGGTATTGTTCCCGCCCCAGGGGAACTACCCGCCCATCGAAGAAGTGACATTTGCTGAAGTGTCGCCCCCGGCGGCGCCGGTCCAGGAGGTGCCAGTCCAGGGGGCACCACCTTTGCCGACGCCCATGCCGGCTCCGGACATGAGCACGCTGCAAGCACTGCCGGCTCGCACGTTGGCAGTATGGGGAGAGGCAGGCTCGGATCGCGGGCAATTTGAGGAGCCAGTGGACATAACGGTAGATGGCGAAGGCAACGTCTACGTGGCCGACCTGGGCAACCAGCGAGTCCAGAAGTTCGATGCCAACGGCAAGGTCCTGGCTGCGTGGGAGGGTGGGGACGAGCCCTTCGTGGAACCTGTGGCGGTGGCCACAGGGCCAGGCGGGGAGATATGGGTGCTGGATTCGTACACCAACTGGGTGTACCGCTTTGACGGAGGAGGGAAGTGGCTGGGGAAGCTCGGTGGCCCGGAGTCGGGGTTCTTCCACGCCAGGGGTCTGGCGGTGGACGAGGAGGGTGTGGTATACGTGGCGAATACGGGCTTTTCAACAGTGGTGAAGTATAGTCGAGGGGGGCAGAAGATCGGGGAGATAGGGCAACAGGGGAGTGGGCCGGGGGAGATGTTTGGGCCTGTTGGGTTGGCGATAGATGAGGAGGGGCTGTTGTACGAGGCGGACGTGGACAATCGGCGGTTGCAGGTGTTGGACAAGGACGGGACGTACGTGAGGGCGTGGGGGATACCGGAGGGTCACACGGTGGATGGACACCACGTAGCGGTGAGCGGGGAGTGGGTGTACGTGACGGACCCCGAGCATCATCGGGTGCTGGTGTATGACAAAGAGGGAGAGCTGATAGGCAGTTGGGGTAGAGAGGGAGCAGGCGAAGGGGAGTTCCGGCGACCGATGGGGATTGGCATAGGCCCGGATGGGAGCGTGTACGTGGCCGATAGCCACAACGACAGGATCCAGCGTTTTGCGGTTGAGTTGCCTTGATGACAGAAACTTCCCCTTACCCCAGCCCTCTCCCCAAAGGGGCGAGGGGGGCAAGTTCCCTCTCCCTCACAGGGAGAGGGTTAGGGTGAGGGTGGAAGACTCGCGATGCCATCTTCTTATTACGGTTTTGATGTGGTGAATTTCAAATGAAGTCTCTGGTGCTACTGACAATTGCATTTATCCTGGCCCTATCAGGCCAGCGCTGGGTGGACCAGCGGGTTAACCTGAGGGATGCGGCCATTCTGTACGGCGTAGCCATGCTGCTGGCCGCCTATGCCTATTGGCTATTAGGTAAGCGTCCCACCCCAGATAGGTCGTCCGAGACCTCGGCATGGACCGGTGCTCGGCGCAGGCTCACCAGCCTGGGTAGCTCTGTAAAGCGGATTCCCGCTGGGTTGCGGTCCAGGCTTTCCGGCCTGGTTGCATCGGCGAGGCGGATCAGCATCACTGGCCTGGCTGGGTCGGCCAGACGCACCATCGCCGAGAGCTGGCCCATGATCGTTGCACTGGCTGGCGCTGTCCTTCTGGGGCTGCTGTCCCTGCGCGACTTCAACCGGGAGCGATCCGACCAGGGGCTGCGCCTGTGGCTGATCAGTCTGGCCCTGTTGGTGTTCGCTTTTTGGTGGCCCTCGTTGGCCTGGCTCCGTCGCCTGCCACTTCGACTACGCTCAGTGCAGTGGCCAGCAGCAGCCCTCCGAGCCAGGGCCGCTGCCGCTTTGCGACGACCGGAGCTATGGCTGTTCTGCCTGCTGGTGCTGGCGACCATCTTCTTCCGCCTGTGGAACCTGGACGAGGTGCCGCCGGGCCTCCATGACGATTCGGCCATCAATGCCCTCATCGCTTTGGAGGTGCTTGAGGGTCAGCCCTATACACCGTACGCGACTCACATTGGAGCGGGTCACGAAACCCTGTTCATCTACCTCATGGCCGGCATCATGAAGCTGGCCGGCCCCACCGTTCTGGCTATCAAGCTAACGGCTGCTGTAGTGGGTCTGGCCACTGTGGTGGCCTTCTATTTCTTCGCTCGATCTCTCTTCAATGCTGAACGCGCCTTCTGGGCGACCTTTCTGTTGGCCGCAGGCGG
>CAZQDO010000355.1:0-6376 GCA_964592085.1 uncultured Anaerolineae bacterium
CTGCAGTGCTTGGGTCAATGGTGGTATAGCCGCCGGGGGTGGGATGGACTTTGTTGGCGGCCGCCGTGATCTCATTGCGCACCCAGACGGTGTCGCTGTAGCTACTTGTGACAGTGGCGCTTGTCCCTGCATCTACACCTTTGCCCCACACGCTCCAATGCAGGTCCAGGTCATCAGCGCTGGGAGCCTGGAGGCCCCACACGGCATTGCCATTGGCGTCAACCACGGGATACTTGACCTGCCAGTAGACGACGACACATTCGCTGGGGGCCAGGTTGCCCAGGTAGCGTGTGGCGTCACTCTTATCGGCGTCCAGGAGTTGGAGGGCGAAGGTGCCGCCGTACGGGGGCGCGGTCTTGGTCGTGGTGGGGAAAGTGCCCGGCGTGGTACCATTGCCGATGTAGGCGAGGACATCTTTGAGGGTTGTGTCACCGGTATTACAGAACTTAACACCGATGGTAAATACTTCCGGGCCTTCTCCCGCTTTGGACTCGATGTTGGAGTCGCCGACGATTTCACGCCCGGTGAGGTCAGTGATGGTGAGGACGCCAGCGGCCTGAACCACTGGGACGTGGGATGCAAGCATCAGGCCCAGCATGGGCACAGCCAAAAGAACAACAGTGGCCGATCTCGTCAGGGCCGACAGCCACCAGGCGCGACGAGTTCTGGAAATAGAAAAGTCGAGTCTGGACATGATTTCCTCCTTACAAACAATAGATTCGGGGGATGTGCATCGGCTTTATCTGGTCCAAGCGTCCAAGTACGGGCTCTTACACAATGCCTGCCGTCACTAAGTGGCAACATTGTCTCCATATATAATAATACAAAAAGACCGTTTTAGATACGGGGCTAACCTTAAAACTTCTGATCTTGCATGAAATTGATTCTGATGCTATACTCAGCAGATGAGAAAACTTGCTGGAGTGCGGACGCAAGTCCGCCTTTACGAGCGTGAAGCAGACTTGCGTCTGCACTCCGCTCCCGAATTCTCAAGTACTGATACTCAGTAAGTTCAAACCCTGGGCAAAGCGGGCTCCCACGCTGCGTGGTGGATCGCCATCGCGCGGGGGCAGGTGGCCTTCGGGCCGGCGCGACCAGAGGCAAACGATGGTTATTCATTATGAGAGGTGTGTAAGATGAAAGACGAGGCAAAGACGAAAGTCCAACTCATAGACGAACGGGTGGAGCCACGCCAACAGACCACCGGGCTGGAGGTGGTGCACACCGAGCGTGAGCAAGCGGAGGAGGCATTGCAGGAGAGCGAAGATCGCTATCGGTCGTTGGTTGATCTGTCGCCCGACATCATCTACCGTCTCGACGAAGACGGGAAAATCGTCTTCATCTCGCTAGCGGTGCAGCAACTGGGCTACGATCCGGAAGAGTTGGTTGACAAACCGTTTGAGAAAATCGTGCATCCGGATGACAGGGAGAAGGCCACGAACGGATTTGTGGAGCGGCGGGTGGGCGATCGGGCGATGAAAGACGTGGAAATCCGTTTGCTGGCCAAGGCGGGAGAAGCTCGTGATTATGCTGCGACCCATGTAATGGTCTCGGTCAGTGCACGAGGGTTGTGGGATGTGCCTGATGACCAGATCAAGAGGCCCGACAAGAGTTTCCTCTGCACGCAAGGAATTGCTCGCGATATCACCGAGCGTAAGCTGGCGGAGGAGGAACTGAGAAAGCACCGTGATCACCTGGAGGAGTTGGTAGCGGAGCGCACGGCTGAGCTACAGAGGGCCAATGAACAGCTTCTCCTGGAGATTGCCGAGCGCAAACGAGCGGAGGAGGAGATCCAACGCAACTACGAGGCCCAGGATGTGCTCAACTCGCTTCTGCGTCTTTCATTGGAAGACATCTCTCTTGAGGGGGTTTTGAATCGCGCTCTTGGTCTTATCCTTTCCATTTCGTGGCTCGCATTTGAGTCAAGGGGTAGCATATTCCTCGTGGAAGATGAGCCTGATATCCTGGTGATGAAGGCTCAGAAAGGGCTGAAGGAAGCTTTGTTAAAGGAATGTGCGCGAATTCCCTTTGGCAAATGCCATTGCGGGCGAGCGGCATTGACGCAGGAGATACAGTTTGCCGATCATCTGGGCGACCGTCATGAGACTACGTATGAGGGGATTGCTCCCCATGGTGATTACTGTGTCCCTATCCTGTCCAGTGATAGGAACCTGGGGGTGATCAACTTGTGTTTGAGGGAAGGGCACCACCGCAGTGAGAGGGAGGAAGAATTCCTGACCGCGATTGCCAACACGCTGGCCGGCATCATCCTGCGGAAGCAGGCAGAGGAGGCTGTTGCTCGTCTGGCGTCTTTCCCCACTGAGAATCCCAACCCCGTTCTGGAGACCGACCCGGAGGGCAACGTTCTCTATGTCAATCCCTCCGGAGAGCGCTTGCTGGAACACCTGGGGCTCGACTTATTCGCAGACTTCTTGCCGTTGGAGCACAGGGAAATCGTACGCACCTGTCTGGAGACTGGGCAGAGTGGTAGTCCGATAGAAGTGGATGTTGGGGATTACGTCTTCTCCTGGAGATATCACCCCGTGGATGCCGGTAACAGGGTACATCTCTATGGTACCGACATTACCGAGCGCAAGAGAGCAGAGGAGGAAATTGCGCGTTCCCTCTCTCTGCTGCAAGTAACCCTCGAATCCACGGCGGACGGCATTCTGGTGGTTGACCAGAGGGGAAGGATTGCAGGCTTTAACCAAAGGTTCGTGGATATGTGGAGTATCCCCGATTCCATTCTGGCGTCACGAGATGACGACCAGGCCCTTGGCTTTGTCCTGGATCAACTGAAAGACCCGGAGAGCTTCCTTGCCAAGGTGAGAGAATTGTACAATCAGCCGGATGCAGAGGACTACGATGTCCTTGATCTCAGGGATGGCAGGGTCTTCGAGCACTATTCGCAAGCCCAGCGGATAGGGGAAGAAAGCGTTGCCAGAGTGTGGAGCTTTCGCGACATTACCGAGCGAGTGCAGGCGGAGGAGGCGCTGTGGACAGCTCATGATGAGCTGGAACGACGGGTGGAGGAGCGTACCGCTGAACTGCTGAAGGCGAACGAGGAACTTCAGTATCAGATAGAAGAGCGAAAGCAGGCGGAGAAGCAACTCCGTCTGCAAGGCGCCGCCTTGGAATCTGCCGCCAACGCCATCGTCATCACCGACCGTGAGGGTCGTATCGCCTGGGTGAATCCGGCCTTCACCCAGCTCACTGGCTACGCCTCAGAGGAGGCTCTGGGTCAAAACCCACGGATACTCAAGTCGGGCAAGCACGATCGGACACTCTACTGGGATCTCTGGAAAACCGTTCTTGCTGGGCAAGTCTGGCGGGGTGAGATGATCAATCGGCGCAAAGATGGCAGCTTTTACACAGAGGAGATGACCATCACCCCGGTTCGAGATATGGATGAGGAGATCACCCATTTCATCGCTGTCAAGGAAGACATCACCGAGCGCAAGCAGGCTGAAGAGGAACTGCACGTGGCGAAGCAAGTAGCGGAAGCTGCCAGCCAGGCCAAGTCCGATTTTCTAGCCAGCATGTCCCACGAACTGCGCACCCCGCTCAATGCCATCATCGGCTTTTCGGAGGTCTTACAGGAACAGTATTTTGGCGAGCTCAACGACAAACAAGTGCAATACGTAGGGGACATCTTGGAAAGCGGAAAACACCTCCTCTCACTGATCAACGATATCCTGGATCTCTCCAAGATCGAGGCAGGCAAAGAGGAGCTTAGACTCTCTCAAGTGAACATAGGGGATCTCCTGGAGCATAGCCTGGTGATGATCAGGGAGAAGGCCATGAAGCACGGCATCGGTCTGGACCTCCACATCTCACGAGACGTTGTGGGCCTGGAGATCACTGCCGACGAGCGGAAGCTCAGGCAGACTATGTTCAATCTGCTCTCCAATGCCGCCAAGTTCACCCCTGATGGCGGGGCGATCACGGTGGAGGCCGGACGAGAGGGAGAAGGGCTCATCATCACTGTTGCCGATACGGGCATCGGCGTTGCGCCGGAGCATCAGGAAAAGATCTTCGAGGAGTTCTATCAGGTTCGCGGCGGCGTGAAGGACAAGACTCCTGGTACTGGATTGGGTCTGCCCCTGACCAAGCGTTTTGTAGAGATGCACGGTGGCAGGCTCTGGGTGGAGAGCGAGGGAGAGGGAAAGGGAAGCAAGTTTTCGTTCACCCTGCCCATTCAGGGAAATGAAAGGGGATGGAGGCCATGATATGCCCACGCAAAAGGTCATATTGATCGTCGAAGATGACCCCATGAGTCTTGAGCTGTTTCGCGACGTGCTCCAGGTGTCCGGGTATGCAACCCTCGAGGCAACGGATGGCAGGTGGGGGGTCGAATTGGCCCAGGAGAAGAAGCCCGACCTCATCCTGATGGACATCCAGTTGCCAGTTATGGATGGGCTTGAAGCTACGAGCATTCTGAAGGCAGACTCCGCTACCAAGAACATCCCCATTGTGGCCCTGACTGCCTATGCCATGGAGGAAGATGAAGAGAGGGTGATACAAGCGGGCGCCGATGGGTATCTTACCAAGCCTATTCGTATTCAGGGGTTTCTGGCAAAAGTAGAGGAGCACTTGAAGTAACAAGTCAGCGAATCGGCGAATCAGTGATCAGGTATGACCCTGATTCCCTGAGCCAGAAGGCTGGAGGAAAAGCATGGACACAAAGCCGAAGATACTGGTCGTGGACGATGAAGTGCGAAACCTGCGCCTCATGGAGGCCATGTTGATCCCCTTGGGCTATGAGGTGATTCTGGCCGGTGATGGCGAAGAGGCCCTGGAAAAGGTAATGGCTTTGCCCCCCGACGTGATCTTGCTAGACGTCATGATGCCGAGAATGGATGGCTTCGAAGTGGCCCGGCGATTGAAAGAGGACGAGGAAACCGCGATCATCCCCATCGTCATGGTGACGGCCCTGAGAGAGGTCGAAGATCGGGTGAAGGCATTGGAGGTTGGGGCCGATGATTTCCTGAGCAAACCCGTGGAGAGGATAGAATTGAGGGCCAGAGTGCAGTCCCTGCTCAAGGTCAAGGCCTACAACGATCACATGCGCGATTATCAGAAGGAGCTGGAGGCCGAGGTTGCCAAAAGAACAGAGCAACTGAGGCGGGCCTTTGAACAAATCAAAGCGGCCTCTCTCGATACTATCTATCGGCTCTCCCGCGCGGCGGAGTATAAGGATGAGGATACCGGCGCCCATATTCTGCGCATGAGCAACTACTCGGCTGCCGTTGCCCGCCAGATGGGCCAGGACAAAGTGACCGTGGAAGCCATTCTCTACGCCGCTCCCATGCACGACGTAGGGAAAATCGGCATCCCGGATCGCATCCTGCTGAAGCCAGGGAAGCTGGACCCCGAGGAGTGGGAGATGATGAAGCAACATACCGTCATCGGAGGGCGCATCCTGGAAGGCTCTGATGCCGACTTCATCAAATTGGCCAAGGTGATAGCCTGCACCCATCATGAAAGGTGGGACGGCAGCGGGTATCCCAGAGGACTCAAGGGCGTAGAAATCCCCCTGGCCGGGCGCATCGTGGCCATCGCCGACGTTTTCGATGCTCTGATGTCCAAACGGCCCTACAAGGAGCCCTTTTCGCAGGAAAAGTCTTTCACCATTATCAAAGAAAGCCGGGGTAGCCACTTTGATCCCGACGTGGTGGATGCCTTCTTCGCCGTCCAGGACGAGATATTGTCCATCAAAGAGAGATACAAAGACCAACACGAGAGCTTGCTTGTTCGGATGTTTGTGGGGAGCATGGGGGATGACGGGTGATAAATAGCGGGGATTTGGCAATCCCCTTGGAGCAATAGGGGAGCCTCTCTTGTTTCAATCTGTGTAGGCGCCCAGCCAACTGTGGTATATGGGATCCGGTCCAACCTCAATAGCCGTTTGTCGGACAGCCTTCTCAAGCGACATCTTCTCGCCCACGATGGCCAGCAGCAGGCGCAGAATCGCTTTATCGTTGTGGGCCAGGTCAACGGTGTCATCCCACCCTACCACTGCCGATGCGCCCCGATCAAGAAAGGCTTCAGCCAGCTCGGGCGAGGCCAATATCTTGCAACCGCCGATGATCAACAGTGTGTCATCGAACTGTCCTCGCATCTCTTCCTTGACGAAGGCTGCTATGATGGCGAAGTAATCCGGGCCGGCGGCGTCGGGGATGGTATGGCCATAGACCAGGTGGCCTCGAAGCTGTTCCATCACCCACTGGTCTTCCCGATAGAGCTCCGACGTGAACAGCCCGATTTCGCCTGTAGGGTCCACGTCGCTGGAATGGGTGCGGAAGACGATCAGGTCATAGCTGTGGGTGGCCAAATCCTTGTAGAATTCGACGGTGATCTCCTCACCACTGTAGAC
>CAZQDO010000356.1:0-6055 GCA_964592085.1 uncultured Anaerolineae bacterium
GGGAGGAGAAGGGCAGGAAGGGGTAGAACAGGCTCTTCAGCGAGTCTATCACCCGCAGGGCGGCGTAGATGGTGGTGCCGGCTGCTTCTCGATCCTCCTTGATCTGATGCCAGGGTGCTTTCTCGTTCAGATAGCGGTTGGCCTCGTGGGCCAGGGCCATCACCTCGCCCAGGGCCGCTTTGAACTTGCAACCATCCAAGAGCTGGCCCACAGGCTCGAAGGCGGCCTCTACCTTGTCCAGTAGAGCCTGGTCCGATGCGTCCAACTGGCCCGGCGCCGGCACCTGCTTGCCGAAGTTCTTGTAGGCGAAGGCCAGCACCCGATTGGCCAGGTTTCCCCAGGTAGCCACCAACTCGTCGTTGTTGCGACGCAGGAAATCGGCCCAGGAGAAATCGGTGTCGCGACTCTCAGGGGCGTTGGCGGTCAGGTAGTAGCGCAGCGGATCGGGGTCATAGCGCTCCAGGTAATCGGGCAGCCAGACAGCCCAGTTTCGGCTGCCGGATATCTTCCGTCCCTCCAGATTCAAAAACTCATTGGAGGGCACGTCGTAGGGCAGGTTCAACGACCCTTCCTCAGCGTACAACCGCTCGGTCCCCATCAGGATCGCCGGCCAGATGATGGTGTGGAAGGGGATGTTGTCCTTGCCGATGAAGTAGTAGCTGCGGGCCGGCTCGTACCACCACTCCTTCCATTTCTCTGGATCACCCGTTATCTTGGCCCACTCCACACTGGCCGAGAAATAGCCAATCACGGCCTCAAACCAGACGTAAATGGTCTTGTCCTCGTAGCCCTCCACGGGCACGGGAATGCCCCACTCCATGTCGCGGGTGATGGGTCGCTCTAGCAGTCCCTCCTTGAGATAATTCAGGGTGAAGTTGTACACGTTGGGCCGCCAGTACGTTTTGTCCTCAACCCATTCCAGCAATCGCTCGTTCAGGGCAGGAAGATCGAGGAAGAAATGCTCCGTCTCTCGGACCACGGGGCGGTGGCCACAGAGCTTGCAGGTGGGGTCAATGATCTCGATGGCATCCAGAGGGTGACCACAGGTCTCGCACTGGTCGCCGCGGGCATCCTCGCTGCCACAGTGGGGGCAGGTGCCGTAGACGTAACGGTCGGGCAGGAACTTGTGGCAGTTCTCGCAGTAGAGCTGCTGCATGGTCTTCTGAGAGAGGTAGCCGTTCTCCAGAAGCTTCAGGAAAATATCCTGAGCGACCCGATGGTGGTTCTCGGTGTCGGTGTGAGTGAAGAGGTCGTAAGCCAGGCCCAGCTTGGCAAAACCGTCCAGGAAGCTCTGGTGAAAACGCTCGAAGACTTCCCGCGGGGAGACGCCCTCCTCGTCAGCCCTGACAGTGATGGGCGTGCCGTGACTGTCCGAGCCGGAGACCATGATGACGTCGTTCCCCCTCAGACGTTGGTAGCGGGCGAAAATGTCCGCCGGCAGGTACACGCCACCCACGTTGCCCACGTGGACATAAGATGATGAATAAGGCCAAGCAACGGCCACCAGGATTTTTTCTCCCATTTTGAATCCTCCCACTAAGGTAACGAGTAACGTGGAATGGGTAATGAGTCTTCTTCCCCGCTACTCGTTCCGCATTACTCTTTTGCTACCCAGTCCAACAGAAAGTCCGGAATATCTGGATAGCCCTGACCGTGTGCATACCTCAACATGACCCCGAGGTGGAAGCTGTAGACCTCGTCGGCAGTGAATTTCTCACCGTCGTAGAGATTGGTCGGCAACTTGCCAATCACCACCCACCACCACTGCGGGGCTCTGCTCGACCAGGCTTCGCCAGGCGTGAAGTCCACTCTGTAGACCCTGGCTTCGACCGGGTTGTCGGGTAGGTTGAAAGAGGCCACCAGAACCGGCTCCCCGGCCTCACCCTTGGCCTGCACCTTAACGTAGTCCCTTACTGTCCCTTTTTCATCCATGCTAATCCTCTCCGTAAAGAGTATACCAGATTTCAAGCCGTTTGGCAAGCTACCTGAAACCGACCGGGCAAGGGCCATCAGGGCCGATTTGTCCAACTACCCCTTTTTGGTGTATACTTAGGGGTGGATTCAGGGGGTCTGCAATGCGGGTTTATCTGGAGAGCATAGGCTGCAAGCTGAATCAAAGCGAGGTAGAGGCTTTGGCCCGGAGTTTCGTCCAGGCTGGCTACCAGTTGGCTCAGACAAGCGGGGAGGCGGATCTGTGTGTGGTCAACACTTGCACTGTAACCCGGACGGCAGATCATAAATCGCGTAAGCTCATCCGCCGCCTGCGCCGCGCCAATCCGGCGGCCCGCCTCGTCGTGACTGGCTGTTACGCCGAGATGTGCCCTCAAGAGGTAGAGACCATAGGGGGGATAGATTGGGTCGTGGGCAACGAGGGCAAAGAGCGGTTGGTGGAGTTGGTCGGGGAATTGGTAGATCGGGAAACTGGTAAATCCGTAGATTCGGAAACACGTAAACTCGTAAATTCGGGAGCTGGTCTACGAATCCACGATTATACGAATTTACGATTCTACCGATGTACCGATCTGGGTCACACCCGTGCCTTCGTCAAGATCCAGGACGGCTGTAACAACCGCTGTGCCTATTGCATCGTCTCTCTGGCGCGCGGGAGGGAGCGGAGTCGGCCTCCACAAGACATCCTGGCGGAAATCGAGGCCCTGGTGGCCTCGGGCTGCAAGGAAGTGGTCTTAACGGGCGTCCACATCGGAGGGTACGGGAGGGACCTGGGCACCGACCTCGGTCAATTGGTGGAGGACATCCTGGCCGAGACGACACTGCGGCGTTTGCGCCTTTCCTCCATTGAGCCCTGGGATCTGGATCCCTCTCTTTTGAGCCTGTGGAAAAACCCGCGTCTCTGCCGCCACCTGCACTTGCCTTTGCAGAGCGGCTGCGATGCCACCCTGCAACGGATGGGGCGCCGCTACACGACGTCCCAGTACGCTGATTTGGTAGCCGCCGCCCGGCGATCGATCCCCGACCTGGCCGTCACCACCGACATCATCGTTGGCCTCCCTGGCGAGACGGCCCAGGAGTTCGCCACGAGCTTGAGCTTTGCGGAGGAGATGGCGTTCGCCCGCACCCACGTCTTCAAGTACTCAGCTCGGCCGGGCACCGCCGCCGCTGAGATGGCGCATCAAGTGCCCTCTGAGGAGAAGAAGAGGCGCAGTGAGGCTATGCGGGAGTTGGCACGGGAGAGCAGCCAGCGATTCCATCGCCGGTTTCTGGGGCGAAGAATGGAAGTGCTCTGGGAAAGCCCGTGCAAGGATGAGCGGCGGGCTTGGTCGGGCCTGACCGACAACTACATTCGGGTGATGGCCTGCAGTGAGGTTGATCTGGCGAATACCATCACCTCGGCTAAACTGGTGGGTTTGGTTGACAGGGGGATGCGTGGGGAAATTGAGGATTGATGGATTTCGGGAGAGCGATTGGGTAATGGGACGGTGATTGGTAAAAAGGAGAAACGAGTTATGTCAGCAAGTAAGCCGAGTATCTACACCCAAGCGGTGCATGCCGGGGAGCGCGGCCCACGACCCGATTTCACGCCGGTAGTGACTCCGGTCTACAATTCGGTTGGCTATCTATACGAGAGCATGGATCAACTGGACGCGGTCTTCGCCACCGAGCGCGAGGGCTACGTCTATCCCCGCTACGGCACGCCTACCAATGCCGCCCTGGAGCAAGCGGTGGCCACCTTGGAGGGTGGCGAAGCGGCCTTGTCCTTCGCCTCGGGGATGGCGGCCATCCACGCTGCCCTGTTAGCCACCGGCCTGGAGGCAGGCCAGGCGGTGGTGGCTGCTCAGGATGTCTATGGGGCCAGCTATGCTCTCCTGGCTAACCTCTTCACCTCCCTGAGCATAAGGGTGCGCTTCGTAGACATCGCCGATCTAGAGTCCGTGGAACGGGCCATCGTCGAGGAAAAGCCCAGGGCCGTTTTCTGCGAGATCATCTCCAATCCTTTGCTCAAGGTGGCCGATGTGCCAGCGGTGGCCGAGCTGGCCCACGCCCACGGAGCCGAGGTCGTCGTGGACAGCACCTTCGCCACGCCCTATCTCGTCTGGCCCCTGGACCTCGGCGCGGACTACGTGGTCCACAGCTCCACCAAGTACCTGGGCGGGCACGGTGACGTCCTGGGTGGGATCGTGGTCACCTCGGCCGAGAGGCGAAAGCGCCTGTGGGAGCTCATCAAGCTCACCGGCGGCAATCTGGGCCCCGACCAGGCATGGCTGACCCTGCGGGGCCTCAAGACGTTGCCGCTGCGCATGGCTCAGCACTGCCGCAATGCGGCGGCAGGGGCTCATTGGCTGGCCGAACATCCCAGGGTTGCCAAAGTGAACTACCCCGGCCTGCCCAGCCATCCCCAGCACGGTTTGGCGACTCGCCTCTTTCGCGATGGCTGCTACGGCGGGATGGTCTCTTTTGAGATAGCTGACGCCGGCCGGGCCGAGGTCTTCCGCTTCATGGAATCATTGGAGTTGGTCTTGCCGGCCACCACCCTGGGCGACGTGTACAGCTTGACCCTCTACCCGGCCCACTCCTCTCACCGCGCCTTATCTGCAGAGGAGCGCGCCGCCATCGGCATCGGCGAGGGGTTGGTGCGGCTGTCGGTGGGCATTGAGGACGTGGAAGACATCATCGCGGATTTGGAGCAGGCGCTGGAGCAAAGCAGATATTAGATATTGGAGATTAGGTATTGATGACAGCAGCCATCCAGTTCGACAACGTTTCCAAGAAGTTCACCCTTCGCCACGAGCGGACGCGCTCCTTCCAGGAGGTGGCTCTGGCTTTTCTTCGAGGGCAGAATAACTCGCGGGAGGAACTGTGGGCACTGAAGGACGTTAGCTTCGCCGTGGAGCGTGGCAAGACCGTGGGGGTCATCGGGCCTAACGGCTCAGGAAAGAGCACGGTGCTCAAGCTCATCACGCGCATCCTGGAGCCAACTTCTGGCCGGGTTGTTGTCCAGGGCCGGGTGTCGGCTCTGATCGAGTTGGGCGCTGGCTTTCACCCTGATCTCACGGGTCGTGAGAACGTCTATCTCAACGGTTCCGTCCTGGGTTTCAGCAGGAAGGAGATGGAGGCCAAGTTCGACAGAATCGTCGAGTTCTCGGAGCTGGAGAAGTTCATTGACGTGCCCATCAAGCACTACTCATCTGGTATGCACATGCGCCTGGGCTTTGCGGTGGCCATCCACGTTGATCCCGACGTCTTGCTCATTGACGAGATCCTGGCGGTAGGCGATCAGGCGTTTCAAAACAAATGCCTGGCCAAGATCGCCGAGCTTAAGAGCCAGGGGTTGACTATCCTGTTCGTCTCCCATGACCTGGAGGCGGTGCGGAACCTGTGCAATTCGGCCATCTGGCTGGAGAACGGAGTGATCCAGGAGAGAGGAACGACGGAGAGGGTCATTGATAGTTACCTGAATAACGTGACGGCTATCACAGAAGATCGGCTAAGCCGTGAGCAGCCGACAGGGGATAATGAGAATCACTGGGGGAGCGGGGAGATAGAGATCACCGATGTGAGGTTCCTCGACGCGCAGGGCAGGGAGCGCCGCACTTTCAAGACGGGGGAGAGCATGGTCGTCAGGTTGAGGTATCATGCTCATACCAAAATCACTCAGCCCGTGTTCGGTATCGCCATCTACGGCAGCGACGGCGTGCACATCAATGGCCCTAACACCAGGTTCTCCGATTACGCTGTGGAGTCTGTGGAGGGATCAGGAGAGATTGACTACATCGTGGAAAAGCTGCCCCTATTGGAAGGCAGCTACGAACTCTCGGCCGCAGTCTATGATCAGGATGGCTTCCACGCTTACGAGCACCAGCACCGCATGCATACCTTCATCGTCCAGCGAGGCACGGTGAAAGAGCGGTATGGGATCTTTTACATAGCATCCCGATGGGATTGGCGGCCTGAGACCCCGATGGCTAGCGTGTAGGAATCCTCAACTTGTTGAGGGTTGTTGTGCCGAACCCCCAACAAGTTGGGGACTCCGGTTTGCTTTCCACGCCAAGTCCGAAAGGTCTATGCAGGACAGGAAAGGGACTAACCATGAATAGGA
>CAZQDO010000356.1:6065-6363 GCA_964592085.1 uncultured Anaerolineae bacterium
ATCCTCATCATCAGTCATGACATCGTTGATGCCCGGATGGCAGGTCCGGGCATTCGTTGCTGGCAGTTTGCTCGTGTCCTGAGCCGTGAGTTCGACGTGACGCTGGCTGTGCCGCAGGCTACGGACCTGAGCAGCCCCCGTTTCCATATCCTGCCTTACAGACCGGATCAGCCCCAGATTATTGAGCAGGCCATTGAAGCTGCTGACGTGGTCGTTGCCGGGGGCTACCTGATCCGGGACTTCCCATTTCTCGTGACCATCGAGAAGCCCCTGGTTATTGATGCCTATACTCCTTACC
>CAZQDO010000357.1:0-6335 GCA_964592085.1 uncultured Anaerolineae bacterium
ATCCACACGTCATCCTCGATTCTCTCGATACGGCCCCTGAACTCGACTTCCTCGTTGGGGGGCTTGGCCACGATGAGCCTGGCCAGCACAGTGCGGTTGTCCAGCAGGAAGCCCTGGACCTTCACGTGGGCGCCCACCCGGAGCTCGCCTTCGATGCGGGTGAACTCGTCAATCAACACGTCAACCAGCGCGTCCTCGGTATCAGTGGTGGTCAAGACGCTCACCACGATCATTGTCGGCGGATCTCCCTCGATGCGCTCAATGATGCCTCGGAATTCCACTGAGTGCGGCGGGTGGTCCTTCCTGATGTGCACCTTCAGGGCCAGGAGGGTGCCGTCCTCCCGACGGACAGCGGTGACTTTGGCCCAATCCCCCACTGCCGGCCTGAGATGGGGCGGCGTGATCCTGGTATTCTCGTCAACGGAGAAAGTGATCGCCGTGGAGTTGGTGGTTGCCACCGTCCACTCGCCGATCAAGTCGTCGGGCAGGTCGGTGATCCAGCCCTCGAAACGCACCTGATCGTGCCCGTGATCCTCCAGCACTTCGATCTCGCTGGCCAGGATGCTGCCGTTCTCCTGAAGGACGCCCTTGCCCTTGATCTCCTGGCCGACTTCCAGTTCATCGAACGTAATGGGGTTTCCCTCGGCATCCTTGATCTCGGTATTCTCGTCGGTGATCACGGTGAGGATGCGAGACCCCATCTGCACCGTCAGAGTCGGAACGGGTGTCACAGCGACTTCGCCGGACTTGGCGATGATGGTGCCGCGGAAGCCAACCTGGGCGTCGTCTACCAGCCTCACGTGAATCTTATAGGCCAGGACACTGCCATCTTCCTGAAGGAGACCTTCCCCTTTGACCTGCTGACCGACGGCCAGATCGGCGATGGTGCCTTCCTCGTGATCAGGCCCAATGCAGATGCGGGTGTCGGCGTTGATGTGAACCGTCCACGTGGTCGGCGTGACGGGCGTCAGGGAGACCGCATCTTCGTTGGCCTCCACAGTGATGGTGCCGGTCTCCGGCGTGGCCCCCAGGACGATGCTCGTAATGGTGCCTGCGAACTGCACCGTGTCCGACGCATCGGTTGCGGGGGGAATTGCCGCCTGGGATGGTTGCGCCAGTTCATCTGCGGCAACCGGAAGCGAGCCGAAGATCATCGTGATGGTTAAAGCGAAAATCAGTAGGTGACTTATCTTTCTTACCATGGGTATCCTCCTAAGTTTTTGTTATCGTTTTGTCACACAGTGGTGCGAGCCTGCCTGCTACTCCATCCAGGCCCAGACGGTGGCCCGCCGCTGTCTACGGTGGCTGATCGCACCGATGACTGCCATGCCTGGACCGCGATGGGAGCGCCGATGAGTACTCGTCCTCTGATCTCTCAGAAGCGATCTCCGACAGACATCCGGTAACCTGCTATGGTCAGCAAGTATCCAAATAGACAGCCCCCGGCAGGGAACAACATGTTTTGCCAGTCCACCAGGCCTCCTACGTATCCTGTATACAGGAGATAGGCGCCTAGCAACAGGAATCCTCCTCCGGCCACGAACAGCACGAGACCATAGAATCTATGCATAGTTGCGCCTCCTTTCGGCAGGAACTGCTCCGCTCTTATTCAGTTATGCCTTTGAAGGGGGCGAAAAATACATCATGAGCAACACCAAGATGACTTCTGTCATATACAGATGGCTGTCCTCATGGTATAATAAGGACAGTCGTTTTAGGTGACAAGAGATGGTGAGGACGCATGATGCCCAATCACTTAGCGAATGAGACCAGCCCCTATCTGCTCCAGCACACCGACAATCCGGTGGACTGGTACCCCTGGGGCGAGGAGGCGCTGCGGAAGGCGAAGAACGAGGGCAAGCCGATTTTCCTCAGTATCGGCTATTCTGCCTGCCATTGGTGCCACGTGATGGCCCACGAGTCCTTTGAGGACGAGGCAGTGGCAGCGATCCTCAACCAGCATTTCATCAGCATCAAAGTGGACCGCGAGGAGCGGCCCGACCTGGACCGCATCTACATGAGCGCGGTGCAGGCCATGACGGGCAGCGGCGGCTGGCCCATGTCGGTGTTTCTCACCCCCGAGGGCCAGCCTTTTTATGGCGGCACCTACTTCCCGCCAGCGCCCCGCTACGGGATGCCCTCGTTCACCGATGTGCTGCTTGGCATAGCCGACGCCTGGCAGAACCGTCGCCAGGAACTCGTGGAGGGTGGGGAGCGTTTGGTGGCGGCCATCGAACGACAGAGCGCCATCAGCGGAGACCTGGAACATGAAACCTTGAACCCTGAAACGTTGAACGCAGCGGGGCGGCCCGAGGACAGGCCTTCGAGCATTAAGTTTACGGAAATGACTCTGGCATATTTTCGTGTTTCAGTGTATAATCTTGTTTGGGGAGTTGCACTAACGTAAATGGCTCGGTAAGGACAGAAGGGCAAAGAGGCTGTCGGAGACAGTTAAGGAGTCCACGTGATGGGAGAAAAGACGCAGCGCAATCTTTACGAGGCATTCGTGGGAGAGGCCAAGGCGTATTTCCGCTTGCAGGCCTACGCCGAGAAAGCCGAGCAGGAAGAGTTACCCCAGATAGCGGCCCTTTTCAGGGCGGTGGCAGAGGGCGAGCGGGTGCATACCTTCCGTAACCTCAAGCTCCTGGGAGAGGTGGTGGTCAAAGACACCGAGACGAACTTGCATGCCTCTTTCCAGAGAGAAGAGAAGGCCAGCGGGGTGTTCTACCCTCAATTCATCCGGGAAGCGGAGGAAGAGGAAGACCGACGAGCTGCCATCTCCTTCAGCCAGGCCCGGGACGTGGAGGAGAGGCACGCATTCCTCTACAAGCACGCCCTTCGGCACTTGATAGCCGACACGACCCCGGTCTACTACGTCTGTGAGGTGTGCGGTTACATCGCCGAGGAGGAGGCTCCGGAGCGATGCCCTATCTGCAATGCCCCTCGAAAGCAGTTCAGACAAGTCGTCTGACACAGGTCTCGGCCCGGTGAGTGAGCGGGCTGAGCGCGACAATGAGAAAATGAGAAATGGAGGTGAGAGGCGAGAAACAAGACGCAAGCTTACAGTCCCAATTTTGGCAAGAATTAGCAGGAGGAAAATGACATGACAGATTTGAGCGAACGCATCCAGAAAGCCGATTGGAAGAAAGAGAAGCACGTGCCGGTCATCGAGTGTCCGGATCAGGTGAAGGCGGACGAGGTCTTCCAGGTTCAGGTCGGCCTGGGAAAGGAAATCGCCCACCCCAACACCACCGAGCATCACATCCGCTGGATCTCCCTCTACTTCCATCCGGAAGGAGAGAAGTTCACCTACGATGTGGGCCACTTCGAGTTCAACGCCCACGGTGAGACCGTGTCTGGCCCGAACCGGGGCCCCATCTACACCCACCACGCGGTGACCACCTCGTTGAAGATCAGCAAGCCCGGCACGCTGCACGCCCTGGCCTATTGCAACATCCACGGGCTGTGGGAGAGCAGCAAGGAGATCGGGTTGGTCTAGTGTGCAGTGCGCAGGTGAACGCAGGTTAGCGCTGGTTTTTGACTTGCATCTGCGTGAACCAGCGTTCTATTTCTAAGAATAAAAAGGAGGTTATGAAAGTGCCTGAGTTTCTCAATCCCTTCAGTGGAAAGGTGCCGGATCGCAAGCTCACTCTGGAGGAGCTGGTCCGGGCGATTCGTTTGAACCTCGCCGCCGAGCACGAGGCGGTCCACCTCTACATGTCCCACGCCGACGCCACCGATCACCCTCTGGCCAAGGAGGTGCTCATTGACATCGCTAACGAAGAGCGGGTTCACGCCGGTGAATTCTCTCGCTTGATCCAGATCCTGACCGGCGATGAGGATAAATGGCTGGAGGAAGGCGCGGGGGAAGTGGACGAGATGGCGGCTGAGCTCGGCATGGCCGAGGCGGCTGGCAGTGAGGAAGCTACGATCGGGTCGTTGAAGGAGTGAGCAATCAGAAACCAGGTTTATTGAAACCTTTGTGCTCAAAACGCACGCAATTGCGAACCTACGACGCTTTGAAAGGCGACGAAGGGTGGAAAAACCTGGTTTCTCTAGCTTGTCCAAGCTTCACTAACAAAGGAGGAAGTAAAATGGCTAACAAGTACTTAGCTCGAGAGGATGCCCCATTTGGGTCAGAGACGTGGAAGGCGCTGGACTCCGCGATGATGGAGGTGGCCAAAAGCCAGTTGGTGGGCCGCCGCCTGCTGCACATCGAGGGCCCCTTCGGCCTGGGGTTGAAGATAGTGCCCTTGCACGATGTTGAGGTAGAGCCAGGCGTGATTGCTACTGAGTTTCTACCCGTTCTGCTGATCCAGAAGGCGTTTGCTCTCAGTGTGCGAGACCTGGCCAGTCACGAGCGGGATGGGATAGCGCTCGACACAAGCGCCGTGGCCGAGGCTGCTATCGAGTGTGCCCGGTTGGAGGATGAGGTGATCTTCAACGGGAAGTCACTCTTGCCCGGCCTGTTGAAGGTGGAGGGCTCGAACAGGCTGAAGCTCTCTCCGTGGAGTGACGTGGGTGCGGCGGCTGAGGACCTCATCAAGGCCGTGACCCTTCTCGACAAGGCGGGCTTTCACGGCCCCTACTCCCTGGCTCTGTCGCCCAGCCGCTACAATCTCTTGTTCCGTCGCTATCCCAGGGGGAACTTCAGCGAGATGGAGCACGTGAAGACGATCGTGACAGAGGGTGTCTTCAAAGCGCCCATACTTGAGAGCGGCGGCGTGCTGCTGGCCTCGGGCCGTCAGTTTGTCTCTATCGTGATGGGGCAGGACATGACCATCGGCTTCATCGGCCCCGCCGGAGGGAAGCTGGAGTTCTCGATCTCCGAGAGCCTGGTGCCTCTCATCCGCCGGCCCCAGGCGTCTGCATTCTGAAGGAGTAGATGTCAGTAATCGGTGATCAGTGATCAGTTTCAGTAATCAGTAACACCGATAACTGATAACTGATCACTGATCCCTCAGAGAGGAAGTTCCCAATGGACGTGAAACAGGCCATACAAACCAGGAGAGCATATCGCTCGCTAGAGCCTGTGGAAATCACGGAAGAGCTGATCAAAGACCTGGCCGAGAGCGCGCGGCTGGCTCCTTCTTGCAACAACAATCAGCCGTGGAGATTCGTCTTCGCCCACGACCCTGGGGTTCTGAAGAAACTGCACGGCGCACTGTCCAGAGGCAATCGCTGGGTTCAGGCTGCCTCAATGATCATCGCCGTGTTCAGTCGCGACGACCTGGATTGTCGCATCAAGGGCAGGAATTATTACCTCTTCGACACGGGAATGGCCACGGCCTTCCTGATGTTGAGGGCTACAGAATTGGGGTTGGTGGCCCATCCGATAGCTGGATTTAATGAAGATGCAGTTAAGGAGATCCTCGGCATCTCTGAGGACATGCAGGTGATTGCCCTGGTCAACGTCGGCAAACACTCCGAAACCATCGGCCCTCTCCTCAGCGAGAGCCAGGCGGAGAGGGAGAAACAGCGGCCGGAGAGGCTGCCCCTGGAGGAGTTTGCTTACGTGAATGTTTTCCAGGGGTGAGTAACGAGTCAACGAGGGAATCGTTAATTCGTGCCCCATTGACTTTCCGGGCGATCTTGTCAATGATATCAACAAAGGAGAGACTGAGAATGAGCGAGAAACTGCTCGATGTGATACGGAAACGAAGGACCATCCGCAAGTTCACTGACGAGGATGTGAGCGAGGAGCAGGTCGTGACCTTGTTGGAGGCGGCCATGTGTGCCCCCAGCCGGCTCAATCGCCAACCCTGGCACTTCGTCGTCATCCGGGACAAGGAGCTACAAAAGCAATTGGCCGATCTTTTGCGCGTTCACCCCTACCTCGAGACAGCTCCTGTGGTGATCGCCGTGTGCGCCTTGCCGCATGTTTCGCCGACCTGGCTCATGGATGTCAGCGCGGCCACGGAGAACATGCTGCTGGCGGCTACGGCCATGGGACTCGGAGCGGCTTGGGTCGGCGCTCCGGACACTGTCCTGTGGAACCTGTGTGAGGAGGCCCTCCAGGACGCGCTGGCCATCCCGCTCAAGGACGTGAGCATTCCGGCCTTGGTGGTTGTGGGGCATCCTGCCCAGGAGTTGCCGCCTCATGGTAAGCATGATCGCTTCGATCATACGAAGGTGCACTACGGCAAGTGGGGGAACTTGAAGATGGGTTAGGTGTCAATCAAACCTGTCGAGGAGGCTGGGAAAATGTTGCGTATCGGAAAGGAAAGTAAGCTGAGTCCCGCAGAGGCTCTGGAAAAGGCCATTGAGTTCTTCGGGCCGGATGGGATCGGTCTGGAAGTGAAAGAGCAGGGTGAGAACTGTGCGCTTTTCGAGGG